>NZ_JBHJUK010000105.1:0-27536 GCF_042266225.1 Kitasatospora sp. NPDC056181 | reverse complement strand
TCGGGGGTGGGGGGCTCCGGGGGGGGGGGCCCCGCCGGGTGAGGGGGCGGGGGGGGGGGGGCCGGTGGGCCCCCCCCCCCCCGGGGCCCCGGCCCCGGCCGGGCGCACGGGGTGACCGGACGAGGACCGAACGGGGACCTGAGGGTGATCTGGGGGGACTTGAACGGCCGGCTCGGGGCGCGGGCGAACTGACGCGGAGTCACACGGTGTGCTGGGCGGAGGCTTCAGAGGGTGTTCTGCGAGTCTTGGGCGGTTCTCGTAGTCCTTTAAGGTAAGGCGGGTTGTCCGGTTCCGGTGCTTCACGGCGGGGCCGCCGACGCGGTGTGCTGATGGATGTGGGTAAGCGTCCCGAGTGCCCGAGCGACCTGTCGGATGAGGCCTGGGAGCTGATCCGGCCGGTGCTCACCGCGTGGAAGGCGAAGCATCCCTCGGTCAGCGGCCATGCGTCATGCTCCGCCGCCTCACCCGCGCCGCCACCCCGACCTGGCGCGACCCGCCACCCTGGCATTCAGCACCTGTAACCGGCGGGAGCGTCGATGAGGGAACTTCTGGACAAGATCGAGACCAGGCAGCAGCTCGTCCCCTAGACAGCCGAACGGCTGCGTGACCAGATCGCCCAGCTCACCGAACAACTCGCCGCTGCCGAAGACACCTTGGAACGTCTGGAGATCACCCGCGCGACTGTGGTGGAACTGGCTGCCGAGGACGGCATCCCGCTTCCGGAGCCGCTGCCGCCCGGATACCACGAGATCCTGGCCGCCCTCGAGAAGGCCACGGACGGGCTCCGCGCCAAAGACGTCTGCCAGGCACTCGGCCTCGGCGCCGAACCACGGCATACCGAAGGCACCCGCGCGAAGCTCAAACGCCTGGTGACCTGCGGCATCCTCACCGAACCCGAGCCCGGCCTGTTCGCCCTCACCAAGCCAACACCGGGCGCACCGGAGGCCAACTCAAGCTGAAATCCGGCAAAGGCTGACTTCTGACACGAGATCTTTACCGCTTGCCGAGAAGAGACGCGATCCGCCCGCTGGAATCTCGATTGCCCAGCAAAGGGGGCGACGGCTACCGTCCATCCCATGACGTCGTACTGCTTCGCCGCAGGACAGATCCGCCGCGCCTGAACGCGGCGGCACATCCCGTTCATCTCCGCCGCGCCCGTGAGCCCCTTCCACTTCAACGGGTATGGAGATCCACCATGTTCACCCCATACCGGGAGCTGGACGCGCTCCTGGACGAGTTCGTCCACGCGGTCCGCGGAATCCTCGGCGACACGTTCGTCGGTGCTTACCTGCAGGGCTCCTTCGCGTTGGGCGCCGGAGACCTGCACAGCGACTGCGACTTCATCGTTGCCACTACCGTCCTGCCCGCCAGGGCCGCAGAGGCAGAGCTCCGCCGGCTCCACGACGAGATTCCCACCCGTCCGGACTTCTGGACCAAGCACCTGGAGGGCTCCTACGCGGACACCACGTCCCTGCGCGCCGTCGCCGGGCTCGGAACACCGTGGCTGTTCTGCAACCACGGCCACCGCGAGTTGATCTGGGACACCCACTGCAACAGCCCGCACACCCGCTGGATCCTCAGGAACCACGGAATCACCCTCGCCGGCCCCCCGGTCACCGACCTCGTCGACGCAGTGCCACCCCAGGCCCTGCGCGAATCGATGCGCGAGATGCTGCCGGGCCTCATGGAAGACCTGCGGACCTGGGCCCGCTTCGACGTGGCCTGGAGTCAGCGCTATGCCGTGACCACCTACTGCCGGGCACTGTTCACCCTGCACACCGGCGAGGTGGCCTCCAAGCGCGATGCACTGGAATGGGCGCGCGAAACCCTTGACCCGCGCTGGCGCCCCCTGCTCACTCAGGTGATCCAGGACCGGGAGCTGGGCTGGGACCCGACCGACCCGCCACGACCGGGCAGCCTCGAAGCGATGTACGCCTTCGGTGCCTACGCGGAGTCTTTCGCCGGCTGAACGGAGCCGGGCCCGGCCGAACCCCTCCCGTCAAGGACGTGGGCCGGCGGGGCCCGGATCATCACACCATTGCTCAAGCTCATCCGACAAGCAGTCAAGATTGCTTATTGGAGGTTCAAGGCTCACAGAACACCCTCTCAGTCCCCGCGCAGGCGGACGAAGGTCGCCGTCGGCGGCCGGCCGGTGACCGTCACCTCGGCCCGGAGCAGGGCGGTGAGCGGGTGGAGGGTCCCGTGGTCCGGGTCGCGGACCGGCTCACCGAGCCGCCCCCGCACCCCCTCGGCGACCTGCCGGGACTGCACCGGTGTGAGCTGCGGGGTGGAGAGCAGCACCCGGCCGTCGGCCAGCTCCAGGACCAGCGCCCGTGGCCGGGCCGCCGTGCCGATGACGGCGCGGACGGCTGCGTCGAGGGTGTCGGAGCGCCGGTACTTCACCCAGACCCGGCCCGCGCCGCGCGGGCGGTAGGAGGAGCCGGTCGCCTTGCACACCAGGCCCTCCACCCCGGTGTCGGCCAGCTGTTCCATCCAGGCCAGCGCCTCGGCCCGGTCGGTGGTGGCCATCACCGGCTGGACCGGCGGGGGCACGTCGGCGAGGGCGGCGAGCAGCAGCCGGCGCCGGTCCGCGAGCGGCAGCCGCCGGACGTCCCGCCCGGGAAGCGCCAGGACGTCGAAGGCGATCAGGCCGAGCGCGGTGTCGTCGGCGGCCCGGGCCTGCCGGGTGCGCAGCAGCTCCTCGAACGCGAACCGGCCACCGCGCCAGGCGACCAGCTCGGCGTCGAGCACAAGCCCGGCCGGGAGCCGGGCGACGGCGGCGGCGACCGGCGGGAACTCGGCGGCGAGGTCCCGCCCGGACCGCGACTGGAGGTACGGGGGCTGCTCGCCGCGTGCGAAGGCCACGCAGCGGAAGCCGTCGAGCTTCAGTTCGTACAGCACGCCCGAGCCGCCCAGCCCGTCCGGCGGGGGAACGGCGGGGACGGCGGCCGGGCGCATCACCTCGACGGGCGGGTCCACTACCAGGGGAGAGCGCGACGACGTGCGCGCGGGGGCGGGGGCGGGGGCAGGGGCAGGGGCAGGGCCGAGGCTCTGTGTGGGGGCCGGGGCGCTGGTCGGGCTCGTGGGTGGCGCCGTGGCCGTGGGGAGTGTCGGGATCGTGGCGGGTGCCGGGGGCGTGGGGAGTGTCGGTGCGGCCGGGAGCGGGCGGGCCCGGTCCGCGGCCAGCAGCGGGGCGAACAGGTCGCCGAACTCGGCGAGCCGCCCGGGGAGCTCGGCGAGCGTGAACACCAGCTCCTCCTCCGACCGGGCCCGCTCAAGCTCCGCCCAGGAGAGCGGCGTGGACACCGTGGGCCGGGCCCGCGCCCGCAGGGTGTAGGGCGCGGCGGTGGTCTTCTTGGCGTTGTTCTGTGACCAGTCCACCAGCACCCGCCTCGTGCGCCGCGCCTTCGCCATGGTGTGCACGACGAGGTCCGGGTGCGCCGCCTCCAACGAGGCCGCGAGCTCCTTGGCGTACGCGGAGACCCGGGCGCTCGGGGTCGGTTCCAGCGGGACCAGCAGATGCAGGCCCTTGGAACCGGAGGTCTTCACCCAGCAGTCGAGCCCGTCCGCCGCCAGCCGCTCGCGCAGCAGGAGGGCCACCGCCCGGCAGGTCAGCACGGTTGCGCCCTCGCCCGGGTCGAGATCCAGCACCAGCCGGTCCGCGAGTGCGGGCGCGGCCGCGTGCCACTGTGGGACGTGCAGTTCCAGACAGCCCAGGTTGGCCGCCCAGAGCAGTGCCGCGCCGTCGTCCAGCACCACCTGCCGCAGCTCCCCGCTGCTGCTCGGCACCTCCACGGTCCGTACCCAGCGGGGCGTCCCGGCGGGCGGGTTCTTGGCGATGAACACCTCACCGTCCACCCCGTCCGGGCAGCGCAGGAAGGAGACCGGACGGTCGCGCAGGTGCGGCAGCAGCACGGTGTGCACGGCCGCGTAGTAGCGCAGCACCTCGCCCTTGAGCGTGCCCGTGGCCGGGTAGTACACCTTCTCCAGGTGCGAGAGGGCGAGCGTGCGCCCGTCCACCACCATCTGCGGCATGGCCGCCTCCGAGCTGCGCCGGGCCGCCGCGCCGGTTCGCGGGGCCCGCGCAGCCAGTCTGCCCGGCCTTCCGGCCGTCCGCTCCTCACGGCGTGAGCAGTGCCCGGGGCACCGTGCGGGAACAGCGCCGCCTGCGGGAACAGCGCGGTCCACGGGAACAGTGCCGCCCGCGGGAATAGTGCCTCCCGTCGATCGGCATCACGAACACCTGGGTACGTCCTGCCTGACGCCCTCCGGCGACGCGGGAGCGAAGCGGGCTTCGATTCCCAGGGGTCGGGTGTCCAGGGGTGGGTGTCCGGAGGCCGGATCCAGGGTGCGAGCCCCCAGGGGGCGGATTTCCAGGAGGGGGATTCGCAGGAGGGGGATTCCCGGGGATCGGATCCCCACGGGGATGGTCATGGGGCGAGGAAGGGACGCCCGACCCGAGGTTCGCGTCAGCTCGCGACCAGGGCGTGCGCGTCGGCCACCAGGTCCTGGACCCGGGCCCAGTCGACCGGCGGCACGTCCAGGTAGACCCCGATCCAACCGCGGTGGCCGACGTACGGGGGCCGGAAGAAGCGGTCCCGGTCCTCGGCGATCAGGAACTCCTGTGCCCCTGCCGGGGCCGGGCACCAGAACGCGAGGCGGTCGTCGTGATGGTGGTCGGCGAGCATCACGAACACGCGCGCCCTCCGCCCCGCCCCGGCGAACCAGGTCGGCTCCCCGTGACTGACCCGCTCGGAGACCTCCGGCAGCGCCAGGCAGAGCGCCCGAAGCCGCTCGACGGCGGCCTCGGAGGCTCCGGGGGCGTTGGCGGTCCCGTGAGCCGCGTGGGTCGCATGAGTCGCATGGGCCTTACGGGGTGAGGGCTGGGCGGGCGGAGGAGCGGCCGACGGCCCTCCGGCCGGGGACCCTGCGGTGGCAGACGGGGTGGTGGCAGACGGGGCGGTGTTGGGGTGCCGGGGCATCGGGACTCAGCCGGCCGAAGGGCGGGGCGCGCCCGGGTAGGTGCCGAAGTACCAGCGGTTGCCCTCAGGGTCGGCGGCCGAGAAGTCCCGGGAGCCGTAGTCGGTCTCGAACGGCGCCGTCGTGATCCGGGCCCCGGCGGCGACGGCGCGTGCGTGGACCGCATCCGGGTCCGCCGTGACGACGTACGCGGTGAAGCCGCCCGGGCGGCCGGGCCAGGGCTCGGCTCCCTCGGGGTCGGGCCGGTCCGAGCCCAGCATCACGCCCCCGCCCTCCGGCCAGGCCAGTTCGGCGTGCGTGACGAGGTCGCCCTCGCCGTACGCCACCACCTCCTGGAAGCCGAAGGCGTCCACCAGGAACCGGATCAGCGCCCGGGCGTCACGGGCGCGCAGGCTGGGCCAGACCTGCGGGACGGGAGTCTGGGTGTCCATGGCGAGTTCCTCCTCGGAAGGGCAGTGGCAACCGGGGGGCTGTCACAGCTCCCACTCTGGCGCCGCCGTCCCGGCCCCGCCTTGGACGTTTCGGAACTTCGCCGCGTCGGGCCCCTCCTCCGCCAGCCACACACTCGGTGCGCAGCCGGCCAGCGTGCGGAACTCCCGGGCCAGATGGGCCTGGTCGAAGTAGCCGCAGTGCGTGGCCAGCTCCGCCAGCCGGGGCGGCGGCCCGGGCGCGCAGAGCAGCCGCCGGGCCCGGTCGAACCGGATCACCCGGGCGGCGGCCTTCGGCGTCAGCCCGGTCTCGTGGCGGAACCGGTCCTGGAGGTGCCGGCTGCTCCATCCGGTGTCCGCGGCCAGCGCCGACACCGGCAGCGCCCCGCCGCTGCGCCGCAGCGCCTGCCAGGCCCGGACGACCTCGGGTGGCACCCGCCCGGAGGGGCGTGCGGCCCGCAGCAGCGCGCCGTCGAGGACGGCGAACCGTTCCGGCCAGCCGCGGGCCAGCTGGAGCGCCTCCTGGAGCCGCGCGCTCGCCCGTCCGAGGACGGCCTCGGCCGGGACGTCCACCCCGGCCAGCTCCCCGGCCGGCAGGCCGAAGAGCGCCCGGGCGGCCAGCGGGTGCACGGCGATCTGGATGCCGGACTGCCGGCCGTCGTGGGTGATCAGGGCGGGGGAGGTGTGCAGGCCGCCCAGCAGTGTCGCGTAGCTGTCGGCCGGCTGGGCCGGGTCCGGGTGCCCGGCGACGGTGAGCGGCTCGTCCAGGGTGAGGATGAAGGTCAGGTACGGCGAGGGCAGCCCCCGGTGCACGGCGGGCGCGATGCCGCGCTGGCGGTAGCCGGAGTACCAGGCGACGTACGGCCGGAGGGCCGTGGCGGGCCGGCTCCGGACGGCTTCGTCGACCGTGTCGGCGAGTTCCTGCGTCACCTCCCCAGTATCGCGCCCGGTATCCCGCCGCCGGCAGCGGCTGCGGCCCGGCGTCCCCGCCTTCGCGTGGGCTCGCGGTCGGCAGGAGTGTTGCTTATGGTGATCGCACCGGAACACCCGGTACTCGGGGGCAGATCTGACAAGGAGTCCCAGTGACCACTGCCCGAGACATCATGCACACCGGCGCCCAGTGCATCCGCGCCGACCAGACGCTCGCCGAAGCCGCCATGATGATGCGCGACATGAACGTCGGTGCTCTGCCGATCTGTGGCGACGACCAGAAGTTGAAGGGCATCATCACCGACCGCGACATCGTCGTCCGTTGTCTTGCCGAGGGCAGGGACCCGGCGAACATGACGGCCATGGAACTGGCCGGCCACCTGCACTGCGTCCGTGCGGAGGACAGCATGGACACGGTGCTGAAGAAGATGGAGCAGCACCAGATCCGCCGCATCCCCGTCATCGACGGCGACCGGCTGGTCGGCATGATCAGCGAGGCCGACCTGGCCATGGGCCACCGCAACGGCCAGCGCCTGACGGACCAGCAGATCATCGAGTTCATGGACAGCGTGTACATGATGCGGTGATCCGCGGGCTGCCTGTGAGTGCCCTCGTGCGTACGGCGCGAGGGCACTTGCCGTTGCCGGACCGGCTCGCGCGTCCTCGGATCGTGCAGCCGGCCGGGCCGCGTAGTCGTGGTCGGTGTCACAGCCGGCCCCCGCCCCCTCGGGGTGGAAAGGCGTGTCGGCTTCCGTGGCGCCGTCGTGCGGTGCGGCCGCCCGGGGCCCGACGCAGGCGTCCCAATTGCGCGAGAGCGTCCCAACATCCGAGCGAAATGTTCTTGCCATCCGGGATGCGAGAGAATCCCGTCATGGGAAAGACATACGAAAAGATTGACGGCCGTCTGCGGGAGTTCATCGAGCGTCAGCCCGTCTACTTCGTCGCCACCGCGCCGCTCGCCGCCGACGGACATGTGAACGTCTCGCCCAAGGGGCGGTCGGGCACACTCGCGGTGATCGACGAACTCACGCTCGCGTACCTGGACTTCGGGGGATCGACCGCAGAGACCATCGCGCACCTCCGGGAGAACGGCCGGATCACCCTGATGTGGTGCGCCTTCGACGGCCCGCCGACCGTGGTGCGGGTGCACGGACAGGGCGAGCCCGTCTTCCGGGACGACGCCCGGTTCGGGGACCTGCTGGGCCACTTCGACGCGGAGGCGGACGGCTCCGCGCTGCGCGCGATCGTCCTGGTGAAGGCCGAGCGGGTGAGCGACTCCTGCGGGTTTGCGGTCCCGCTGATGGACTACCGCTCGGACCGGGACCTGCACGAGCAGTACTTCGACCGGAAGACGGACGAGGAGTTCAACACCTACTGCGAGGGCAAGCAGTACATCGGGACCAGCATCGACGGCCTGCCCGCCCTTCCGCTGCCGCTCCCGCCCCGCCCGGCCTGAGACCTGCCGGTGGGGGTCGGGGCGGCCCGCGGCGTCAGGGCGTCGAGGACCACCCCGCGCGGTAGAGGTGGAGGTCGCGCAGGAGGGCGATCTCGGCGCCGTGGTGGAGCAGTTCCTGATTGACCCACCAGACGATGTCGATGAACGGGTTCTCCGGGTCGCTGCCGTAGGGGTAGGCGCTGTGGCCGACGGTGTCGAGGGCCGCGTCGTCGGTGTCGGCCAGGACCTTCCGCCAGGCGTCGGCCGCCGTCTCGAAGGCCGCGATCGCGGATGCCGCGTCGCCGGCCACCTCGAAGTCGTCCCGGGTGAGCGAGCGGGTGCCGCCGGTGTGGTCGGCCCGGAGGGCGAGCATCTCGGTGAGGTGGCAGAGCCGCCAGGCCAGGGTGGTGAACGGCGGGGGCACCGGGTGGGGTGCGGGGGCGGTGTCCCGGCCCCAGTCGCCGGCGCCGACGAGCATGGTCGCGCGGGAGCCGGGCCCGTCGGCGTGGCGGCGGACCGACCAGCACCCGGCGACCGGCTCCCACAGGTACTCGTCGTCCGTCATCGGGCCGACCGGGACGTCCGTGCCGTTCCCGCTGTTCACGACCGGGCCGGCCAGGCGGTCGGCGAGCCGCTCGCGGGCGAAGTCGTACTGCTCCAGCAGGGGGACCATGCGCTGAGGCATCGTCATCGGGTGCTCCCACGGTAGACACTGATCGGCTTCGGGCCGCCGGAACGGCCGAACCGGCACCCGCCCGCACCGTGTCACACCGTCGAGCGCGCCCGCGACGGGTTTTCCGCGCGGCGCCCGACGGGAGCAGGCGGACCCGCAGGCGTGAGGCGGACCGGTCGAACTGCGGGCGGTGGTGGTCTGCAAGGACTGAGCTGTCCGGACCGGACCGGGGTGGTGGCGGAGCAGGAAGTCGGCGGGTCCGACTTCTTGTTCCGTCCCTTGTCGGGTCGGGAAATGCCACGACGCCGCTGTACCGTTCCGGGCCCGGGGTGGGTCGGTGGGTGCAGCGGCGTGGTCGTGGTGGCACCGGGGTGGGGGTGCGGGGGGTGTTACTTGGTGAGGCCGGCCTTGACGGAGCAGACGGGCCAGGCGCCGGGGCCCTGGGCGGCGAGGACCTTCTCGCCGATGGTGATCTGCTGGGCCTTGGTGGCCTGGTGGGCCTGGGGGGCGTAGGCGGTGCCGCCGAAGGCGGCCCAGGTGCTGGAGGTGAACTGGAGGCCGCCGTAGAAGCCGTTGCCGGAGTTGATGGCCCAGTTGCCGGTGGCCTCGCACTGGGCGACCTTGTCCCAGACGGTGGCGGGGGCGGCGGAGGCGGCGTTGGCCGTGACGAGGCCGGCCACGGGCAGGGCGGTGAGGGCCCCGGCCATGAGTGCCATGCGGACGCGGTTGCGGCGCTTGGTGGCGGTGGTGGCGGTGGCGGTCTCGTGACGGAAGGTCATGGGTGTCCTTTGGGTGTGCGGGCGTGCGGAACCAGGCCCTGGGGGCGGTGGTTTCGGGGGGCTCGCGGGGTGGGGCACCGGGTGCGGTGGGCGGTGGTGCCGGGGAGCGGTGTGCTCGGTGCAACGGGTTCGAAGTTACGGGGGTGGGTGCGGGGGTTTCAAGGATTCGCAGGTTTGGGCACGTCAGGGTGCTGTTACCGGGGGTATGGATCTAGGAAATGGGATGTTTTGAAGCCAAATGCCCCATTTTTCAAGATCGAATAAGGCCTGGAAGTGGTCCGGGCCACACCGGGAGGGCTGTGAGGCCGGGCACATGGTCGACGGTGCGTGACCGGTCCCGGGCGGCCCGTGCGGGAAGTCCTGCCGGCCGGCCCGCCCCGGGGTGGCCCGCACCACAGCCCTCACCCGCCGTGCCCCGCGCCGTCACCCGCTGTACCGCAATAGCCTCGGGCCATGAGCAACGAGAGCGATGCAGAGGCCGTCGGCGGCGCCGGGGAGCCCGTCGGCGCCGGGGGGCCTGCGGGGGAGCCGGGGGCGGCGGTCGCCCCGGCCGGGTTCGAGCTGGGGACCGACGGGCCGAAGATGATCCTGGCCGGGCTGGACGGCTCGGACTCCTCCTGGCGGGCCACCGCCTACGCGGCCGGGCTTGCCAGGCGGCAGAACGCGACCCTCGCCGTGGCGTACGTGCAGCCCGTCCTCGGTGCGGCCACCGCGCTCGCGGGCGCGGCCGTCGAGGAGACCACCCAGGAGATCGCCGATGAGCTGCTGGCCGCGCTGCGCGAGGCCGAGCACCGGCTGCGCGACGTCTGGCGGGTGGAGTGGCGCTTCCTGACCGTCCGCGGCGACCCGTTCACCGGGCTGGCCAGGATGGCGGACGACCTGCGGGCGGACGCCGTCGTCGTCGGCGCGTCGGAGCAGGCCGGTCACCGGGTGATCGGCTCCGTGGCGGTGAGGCTGGTGAAGGCGGGGCGCTGGCCGGTGACCGTGGTCCCGTAGGGAGTCCGAGGCCCGGGGCACGCCCGGGAAGCGGGAAGGGCTGCGGTCCCGGGGGAAGCCGGGGACCGCAGCCCTTCGTAGTGGGGGCGGACGGGAGATCGGCGCGGGCCTATCCGCCGAGGAGGGAGATGCTGTTGCCGCAGATGTTGAACTGCGCGTTGATCGGGATCTGGATCTGGTTGCCGGAGAGTACGCCCGGGGAGCCGGTCACGATGCCGCTGGCGGTGGCGCTGCCGGTGTTGATGCAGGTGGTCCCGCCCTGTGAGCCGTCGAGCAGCAGGCCGTCGGCGATCCCTGCGGTCGGGGCTACGGCCGGAGCGACTGCGGGGGCCTTGGCGGGGGCCATGGCGTGGGCGCCGTACCCGGCGCTGTCGCAGTCGCCCGCGAAAGCGGGACCGGCGGATATGACGGCCAGCGCGGCGGTGAAGCCGGCGGCGAACAGGTACTTCCTGGTGTTGGTCATGGCGGAAGGAATATCCAGGCGACACGCCTGGCATCGCACAATCCGCCGATATGACCACTCGAACGCAGTCACGATTCGCCTCGGACGCAGCAGTCGCGCCACCCGGTCGGATCAGGCCCACTTCCCCTGCCGGAGCGTGGACGGCGCGCTCCTGACCCGCTGGTCGCCCGCCCCACCGAGGTGGCTCGCCCCGCCGCGGTGGCCTGCGCACCCGGCGGCCCCGTCCCGCCCGGTCCCGCCCAGCCCGGTCCCGGTCCCGGCGCAGGGCAGGGATGGGCCACAGGCCCCGTGCCCCCGGGACGTCCGCCGCCCGAAGCTCGATGCACGGGCCGCAGCGGCGGCCCGTGACGGACGGTCCGGCTCACGGAGCGAGAGGAAGACCCGCATGTTCGCGCACTGGGGCACCTTCACCAAGAACGACACCCTCGGCGACTGCCTCGGCCTGGCCCAGGCCGCGGTGGAGAGCCAGGGCTTCCAGGTCTGGGACCTCGCCGGCGACGGCGACTACCAGGTCATCGGCGGCAACAACGACGTGATCACCACCATTGTCTGCGTCCCGCAGGCCGGCAACACCTGGCTGACGGTCAGTGCCTACTCCACGGACTCGACGCTCGCCGAGCGCACCCGCAACGACGTGCGCTCGTACATCGTCAACTCGATCCGGATCGACTGATCCGAGGCCGGCCCCCGTCGTGGGGGACACCCGCCCGGCGATAGGGTTCGTGACCATGACGGACACCCCGACCGCCGGCTCCGCCACCTCCAGCTCCGCCGCCACCTCCAGCTCTGCCGCGGCCGCCGGCTCCGCCACCGCTGCCGCGGCCGCCACTTCCGGCAGCGACCTGCACCTCGACCTGCCCGCCACCGGCGGCCGTCGCGCGGCGCTGATGGCCGCCCTGCGCGAGGCGATCCGCAGCGGCCGTCTCGCCCCCGGTACCAGGCTGCCGCCCTACCGCACCCTCGCCGCCGACCTCGGCGTCGCCCGCAACACCGCAGCCGACGCGTACGCCGAGCTGGTCGCCGAGGGATGGCTCACCGCCCGGCAGGGATCGGGGACCACCGTCGCCGACCGTGCCGAGCCGGTTGCCCCGAGCCGGTCCCGACGGGTGTCCCCGCCCCGCCCGATCGCGCACGACCTGCGCCAGGGCCAGCCCGACGCCGCCTCCTTCCCGCGCGCGGCCTGGCTCGCCGCCGGCCGTCGGGCGATCACCGCGGCGCCCAACGAGGCCTTCGGCCCGGGCGACCCGCGGGGGCGGCGCGAGCTGCGGGCCGTCCTCGCCGACTACCTGGCCCGCGTACGGGGGGTGCGTACCGATCCCGAGCGGATCGTCGTCTGCTCCGGCTTCGCCCACGCGTTGCGGCTGCTGTTCGACGGCGAGGGCGCCGTGCTGCCCGCGCGTGAGAACGGGCCGCTGGCCGTGGAGGCCTACGGTCTGGCCTTCCACCGCGCTCTGCTGGCACGGGCGGGGGTGACCACCGTGCCGCTGCCGCTGGACGAGGACGGCGCGCTGGTCGGCGGGCTGGCCGGGCTGCCCGAGGTCCGGACGGCACTGCTCACCCCCGCCCACCAGTTCCCGACCGGGGGACCGCTGCACGCGGCCCGGCGGTCGGCGGTGGTCGACTGGGCGCGCGGGCGCGGCGGGCTGGTCCTGGAGGACGACTACGACGGCGAGTTCCGCTACGACCGGCAGCCGGTCGGCGCGGTGCAAGGGCTCGACCCGGAGCGGGTGGTCTACCTCGGAACCGCGAGCAAGAGCCTCACGCCCGCGCTGCGGCTCGGCTGGATGGTGCTGCCCGACCACCTGGTCGACCGGGTGCTGGCCGCCAAGGGCGAGCGCGAGGCCTGGGCCAGCGCGCTCGACCAGCTGACGCTCGCGGAGTTCATCGAGTCGGGCGGTTACGACCGGCACGTCCGCCGGATGCGCCGCCGCTACCGGGACCGCCGCGACCACCTGGTGGCCGCCCTGGCCGCGCGGGCACCGCACATCGAGGTGTCCGGCATCGCGGCCGGTCTGCACGCGGTGCTCCGACTGGCGCCCGGCACCGAACGCTCGGTGCTGAAGGCGGCCACCTACCGGGGGCTGGCCGTGGACGGACTGGCCGACTACCGGCACCCGCTGACGGGGCGGGACGAGATGCCCGCGACCGACGGCCTGGTGGTCGGGTACGCCACGCCGCCGGACCACGCCTACCAGGCGGCGGTGGCCGCACTCTGCGACATCCTGCCGCCGCCGCTCTGAGGACGGCCGGCGGGGAGCCCGGCCCGCTGTGCTCGGCACATGCCGACGGGAGGACGGGAACCGCAGGAGGCTGCCGGGAACATCCCGGGAGGGAGTGCACCCCGAGGGGCGAACACCCCCAGGAGTACGGGATATTGCTGCGTCGGCGCCCGCTGCGAGGGTTCGGCACAGGCACCGGATCACCGACCAGGTGCCGAGCTGACCAGCTGTCCCGGAAGCGCGGACGCCAGGGCCGGTGCCCCCACGCGCCGCTCCGGCGTCCGCGTCATCGGGACACCCCGCCCGCGTCGAAGGAGAGTCCGGACCTCATGGCAGTGCGCCGAATGATCACCGCCGGGGCGTTGCCGCTAGACCGCCGCTTGACCGCCGCCTGACCGGTGCCGACGCGGACGTGCGGGGTTCGTGCGCGCCGGTACGCGGAGCGCCGGAGCCGACCCGGAAGGCGGTCGGCGCCGATGCCGGCGCCGCGTGGTGCACCGGGGGAGCCGGCGCGGCCCGAGGGTAGGGGGACGGGCGCCCTCCGGGCAGGGTGGAGCGTAGGCAATGGCCCGCCGCGTCCGCTCCGCTGTCATATGCCAGTACGGGTCGGGGCGGAGTCCGGCGCGGCGGACGGCGAAGGCTCCTACGCTCATTGGTCATGCGCAGAACACATGTGAGCCGCTTCGGAATTACCGCGATCCTGGCCCTTGTCATCGGTCTGCTCCTCTCGGCCGCCCCCGCCCAGGCCGACACCCCGCTGCTGGCCGTCAGCTCCGACAAGGCGACGGCGACCCCGGGCTCCTCGGTCACCCTGACCCTGACTCTGACCAACCCGCACGACACCCCCGTGCAGTTCGTCTACCAGTCCATCCAGCCGACCTACGGAACCACCCAGAACACCGGGCTGAAGTACGCGTTCTCCTCCTGCGGCGGCAACGTCAGCGGGTGCGACACCGGTGCCACCAGCGGAGTGGTCCACCACACCGTGCCCGTCGCGGCGGGTGCCACCACCACCGTCACGCTCACCTACGACATCGCCGCCGACTCGGCCTGCGGCTCCGGTGCGCGGATCGACTTCTACACCTACATCTACGACGAGTACGCGGCGGGTGCGGCCACCGACTCCGGCATCCTCGACGTCCCCGGCAACGAGGTCACCTGCTCCTGAGCCACTCCGCGACCCGGGCCCACCGGGAATCCTGCGGAGGGCCCCCGAACCCCCGTCAGGCGCCGGCCACCCCCGTGTCGGCGCCTGACGGGCCATCCGCACGTCCGTACGGCCCACCTGATGCACAGCACCCCCTGATACACGGACGCCGGAGCCGGAAGGCGGAAGGCGGAAGCCGGAAGCCGGAAGCCGGAAGCCGGGAGTTGCGGACACGCGGACGCACGGATTGTCAGACCCGGATGGCAGGCTTGGGCCCATGGCCGAACCGCTGACCACCGATGCGCCCGAGTCCGGGGCGCCGACCACGACCCCCGCCGCGACCGGCCGGGCCGACACCCGTTCGGGCTGGACCGCCGCGCGCCCGGGCGAGACGCCGCCGGGCCACCCCGGGATTCCGATGCCCTTCGCCGTGTACGAGGCGATCCGCGCGCGGGCGGACGCGGAGACCGCGCCCCTGGTCGACGGACTGTTCCGGCCCTCCCTGGTACTCGACGCGGAGACCGCCCGTACGGACCCCGACGCCACCGGCCCCGGGGCGGGGCAGCTCGGCGGCCTGCCCGCGCTGCCGGACGGCACCGAGTGGCCCGAGTTCGCCGGCCGGCCGATGCAGTTCCTCGCCGGGCTCGACTGTGCCGGGCTGGCGGAGGCCTTCCGGGCCACAGGCGCCGGCGGTGTCGGTGGCGACTGGCCACTGCCCGCGGACGGGCTGCTCCTCTTCTTCCACGACGACTGGATCTCCGACTTCAGCGGCCGCGGCTGCCGGGTCCTGCACGTCCCCGCCGGCGCGCCGCCCCGTCGCGCCCCCGAGAGCGAGCTGAGCACCCCCGCCGTCGCCGCCGTCCCGGTCGGGGCCACCTGGCAGCTCTCCGCGCCCTCCTACCAGGACTGCGAGCTGGAGAACCTCTTCCCGGACGACTTCATGATCGCCCTCGACCTCGCCGCGGACTTCCGGGACCACCTGCCCCGCCCCGACGTGCGGGTACTCGGCTGGTGCGACACCGACACCGGCCGCCCCGAGGGCCACCGGCCGCTGCTCCAGATCGAGAACCAGGCCCTCGACGTGGACTGGGGCGAGTGCGTCAACGTCTCGTTCTGGATCACCGACGAGGACTTGGCGGCCGGCCGGTTCGACCGCGTCCGACACGGCTTCGAGGTGGCCTGACCAGCGGCGCGAGCGGCCTCGGCGCGCCGATACTAGGCTGCTGACAGGGGCCGTGGGCCGCCCGCCCGGAGCGCCCCGAGGCGGAGCGGGTAACCGAGGCCGAGCGGGCAGAGGTGAAGCGGTGACGGACGTGACACCCGAGGGATCGGCGGTACCGGTGCCGGAGGAGCCCGACGCGCCCGAGCCCCCGGTCGCGGAGCTGGTGCGCTCGATCCGCGCCCACCCTTCCAGGCTGCCGGAGCTGCTCGCCGTGTTCGCCGTCCGCCACCGCGGCCCGCGTGCCGCACGCCGCGTCGCCGGGTTGCGGGCCTCGCATCCGGACGCGGACCTGGGGGAGCTGGTGGCACTGACCGTCGAGCGCGCCCGGCGGGTGAGCCGGAACGAGGGCGCCTTCGTCGGCGGGCCGTTCCTGTGGCTGGTGCCGTTCGCGTTCTGTACCGCGCTGCTGGAGCAGGGACAGCTTTTCCTGGAACTCGCCGCCCTGTCCGGCAAGGACCCCACCGCCCCGGAGCGGACCGCCGAACTGTTGGTGCTCCAGGGCGCCCACCCTGATGTGGCCGCCGCGGAACGCTCCCTCGCGGAGCACCCGCCGGCTGCCACGAGCAACGGCCGACGGCGCGGGTTCTGGTCGCTGATCTGGCGGATGGCCCGGCTGCTCGGACTGACCAGCGAGAGCGTCGACCCGCCGCCGCCCCGCTGGCGGACGGCCGGCGGGTGGCTGGTGGTGGTGCTGGTCCTCATGGTCGGCATGGTCGTTCCGCTGGTCTGGCTGCCCTACATGGCGGTCTCCTACTACCGGGCCACCGGCCGGATGGCGACCCGAGGCCTCTCCTTCTACTTCGGTGGTGACCCGGCCTTCGGTGGTGGCCCGGCGGGCTGGCCCGAGCGGCGCAGCGCCCGTACCGATCCCGGGATCGTCGCGGCCGCCGCCCAGACGGCGTTCTCGTTGTTGATCCCGGTGGGGACCGTGCTGTTCCTGGTGATCGCCGACATCCGGCTCGCCAGCAGCCGGTGGCCGGTCCTCGCCCTCGCGCTGATCGGCCTCTCCGGGCTGGTGGGCGCGGTCTGGTACCGCCGTCACAGGCGGCGGCCGCGAGAGGCCTGAGCCACGAGAAGCCTGAGCCGCGAGAGCCCTGGGCCACGAGAGCCCTGAGGCGGGCTGGACCGGGTCGATGAGCGCTGCAGCGCCGCTCCCGTACCGCTCCGGTACCGCTCCGCCGACATGAGGGTGGCAGGCCGGTGGCAGGCCGCTGCAGGATCGACGGCAGGGGCACCGACGTGGTCCGACGTCCCGTTGCCGGAGCCTCCGGCCGCGCCCCATGTTTCACCCGTTCGACGCTCGAACTCCTGTTTCACTGGGTTGCGGCCGAGCCGTGGGATCGCGAACCCCTCCCGTAGCTCCGTTCGGTTGGATGGGATCGTTCCGGGCCGGGGGCGATTCGCATGCACAGGAATTCGAAGTTCCGTCTAGGGACAGTTGACGGATTCCAACCACTCCATGGTTGAGATTCACCCTATCGGGGGGCACTCGACGTTCGTACGGGGCTGGCCGGGTTTCGGTGATCTAGGGTTCCCGGTGGGCCGCCCGAGTGGGCGGAGGGCCGTGCGGAGATTTCGCCAACGCCCCCACCATGAAGCCTATCTGACGATCTGCCACACATCTTGCCGCGGCAGATCGGCGTGACCTGACCAGATGAAGGAGAACCCTGCCGATGCCGGTGGAGACCAGCCCGGAGACACAGCAGGTTCCGCAGCAGTCGAGCCTCACCACAGCCGCTGCCCGCAATCTCGCCACCACCACCAAGTCCGCGCCGCAGATGCAGGAGATCACCTCCCGCTGGCTGCTCAAGGTGCTGCCCTGGGTGCAGGCTGCCGGTGGCGCGTACCGCGTCAACCGCCGCCTCACCTACACCGTGGGCGACGGCCGGATCGAGTTCATCAAGACCGGTTCGGAGGTCAGGGTCATCCCGCGCGAGCTGGGCGAACTCGCCCTGCTGCGCGGCTTCGAGGACGACGACGTGCTGATCGCCCTCGCCGACCGCTGCGAGCAGCGCGACTTCGGTCCGGGTGAGGTGCTGGCCGAGCGCGGCGCGGCGGCCGACCGGATCTACCTCATCGCCCACGGCAAGATCAACCAGATCGGCACCGGCAAGTACGGTGACGAGACCGTCGTCGGCGTCCTCGGTGACGGCGACCGGTTCGGCGAGCAGGCGGTGCTCGACCCCGACGCCGTCTGGGAGTTCACCGCCAAGTCCGCCACCGCCGGCACCGTGCTCTCCCTGCCCCGACGGGAGTTCCAGGCCATCCGGGACGGCTCGACCGCCCTCCAGGACCACATCCGCGACTTCCTCGCGCTGCCGCTCCAGCGCCAGAACGAGCGCGGTGAGGCCGAGATCGCCATGTCGGCCGGCCACCGGGGCGAGTACGAGCTCCCCGGCGCTTTCGTGGACTACGAGTTGAAGCCGCGCGAGTACGAGCTGAGCGTCGCGCAGACCGTGCTCAAGGTGCACACCCGGGTCGCCGACCTCTACAACCAGCCGATGAACCAGACCGAGCACCAGCTCCGGCTGACCATCGAGGCGCTGCGCGAGCGCCAGGAGTTCGAGCTCATCAACAACCCGGAGTTCGGCCTGCTCAACAACGCCGACTTCGACCAGCGGATCCAGACCCACTCCGGTCCGCCCACCCCGGACGACCTGGACGAGCTGCTCAACCGCCGCCGTGACCCGGACTACCTGCTCGCGCACCCGCGCACCATCGCGGCGATCGGCCGCGAGCTGAACGCGCGCGGGCTCTACCCCCACCATGTCGACCTCGGCGGGCAGCAGGTGCCGGCCTGGCGCGGGGTGCCGATCCTGCCGTGCAGCAAGATCCCGATCACCAAGGAGAACACCAGCTCCATCCTGGTGATCCGGACCGGCGAGGACAACCAGGGCGTCATCGGCCTGCACCAGACCGGCATTCCGGACGAGTACCAGCCCAGCCTGTCGGTCCGCTTCATGGGCATCAGTGAGAAGGCGATCATCTCCTACCTGGTCAGCGCCTACTACTCGGCCGCGATCCTGGTGCCGGACGCGGTCGGCGTCCTGGAGAACGTCGAGATCGCGCACGGCCGCCACTGAGCGGTGCACCGGGCCGTCATCCACTGACGGCCGTACGGAACGCGGTCAGGCCGTAACCAGGCCCACCGCAAGATCGTTTCACCAGATGTCGGACGGCCCGCCCCTTGAGGCGGGCCGTCCGGTGTCGGCCTCCCAGCGCCGGCCGATCCCCCCAGACGACGCTCCCGACGATGTGAGAGGTGCAAGGTACCCATGCTGCAGCGACAGCAGCCCCAGCAGTCCCGGCGGATACCGGTGGACGGGCGACCGTGACCGCAGACCTGATCATGGTGAGTGGCGGCGGTGACGGCGGCGGTGCCCGCGGTCGCCGGGCCAGGCTGGCCGGCGCGGCGGCCGGGGTCGCCGCACTCTGCGCGCTGCTGAGCGGCGCGGCCGGGGCGCGTGCCCCCGAGCACCAGGGCGGGGGCAAACCCCACGGCCCGGTGGTCGAGACCTGCGTCGACACCGATACGGACGTCTCGGTGTCGGTCGGCAAGGGGGGTGTGGACGTCGAGGTCGACGTCGACGTCGAGGTCGGCGTGACCGTCGACCTCTCCGGGTTGCTGCACCACCCCAAGCCCACTCCCAAGCCGCATCCGCACCCGCACCCCAAGCCCAGCCACCCGCCCGAGCACCACCACCCGTGCCCCAGCCCTACGCCGACACCCACCCCCACCCCGACGCCCACTCCGACACCGACCCCGACGCCCACGCCGACACCCAGACCCACCCCGGCGCCGACCCCGCCGCCGGCCCCCGCACCGGCTCCGCCGGCCGCTCCCACCCCGACGCCGAGGCCCACCCCGCCGCCCGCGTCCCCCCGGCCCACGCCGACGCCCACGCCGAGGCCCACCGCGCAGCCGGTCGTCCCACCCCCGCCGCCCGTACCGGAACCGCCGGTACCGACGGTCGAGCCCAGTGCGCCGGTCCCCAGTCCGGTCCGGCCGAAGCCGGTGGTCAAGCCGGTCCGGCTTCCGCTGGCCCCGCCGGCGCCCGCGCCGGAGCGCCACCACGGCAGTTCACCGACCAGGACGATGCTGCTGGTCACGGTGCCCGCCGTACTGGCTGCGGCGGCCCTGCGCCCACGTGGCCGGTCCGGTCGCGGCGGCTCCGGCCGCTCCTGACGACGGCGCGCCCACGGGGAGCGCCCATGGTGTGCACGTTCCCCGGCGCCCGGGCCCGGTAGCCGGCACCCGTTCCACGGTGTCCGGCCGCGTCCCACGACGACGGCCGGGCGCACGCGGGAGCACCCGGGCCGGCCCATCCGGTTCGGGTCGTCGATCCGGCCCGCGCGGGTCGGCCCGCGCGAGTCGGACCACCCGCGTGGGCCGGAAGCGGAACCGAAGACGGCTGGACGCAAGCCCGTGAACGCAGGCCGGTGGGCGCGGGCCGGTGGGCGCGGGCCGGCGAACCCACTCGGCGAACCCGAGTCCCGAACCCCAGCCCCGAGCCCCGAACCCGAGCCGGCGACGGCAGGCCGGCGCATCCGAGCCGGCCGAAGAAGCCGGAAAACCCAAGCTGAAGAAGGGAGTTCCCATGTCCGAGTGGTTGGCGCTGGCCATCGCCATGTCGGCGGCCTGCGCCGTCGTGGTGGCGGTGGTGCTGCTGAGGCACCGCCGGGCCAGCGAGGACGAGAACACCGACGAGACACCCGATGTCATCGAGTACATGACGATGATGATCGGCGTGGTCTACGCGATCGTGCTCGGCCTCGCCATCGCCGGAGTCTGGGAGGCGCGCGGCGCCGCCCAGGACGACGTGCTGCGCGAGGCACAGTCGCTGCACGAGGTGAGCGAGCGCGCCCAGGTGTACCCGGTCGAGTTCCGGGACAAGGTCCGCGCCGACGTGGACGCCTACGTCTCGTACGTCGTCGACGTCGAGTGGGCGTACATGCGCGAGAACGGCGAGATCTCCACGCGGGGCACCGAACTGCTGGACAAGCTGCGCCAGGACGTCGCCACCCGCACCCCGGCCAGCGATCTGGAGGCGCAGGCCTACCAGCCGATGATGGACCGGATCAGCACCGCCGACGACGCCCGCAACGCCCGCGGCCAGAACGCCGGGCCGACCATGCCGGGGGTGGTCTGGTTCGGTCTGATCGTCGGCGCCGTGGTGACCGTCGGCATGGTGTTCGCGCTGCAGATCCGGCGTTCGACGCGGGAGTTGCTGCTGGCGGGGGCGTTCAGCGCGCTGATCGCCTTCCTGCTCTTCCTGATCTGGGACTTCGACGACCCGTTCGGCCGGAGCGTCTCGGTGACCACCCAGCCGTTCACCGATCTCTTCCCCACGCTGGGGGGCGGCCAGGACTGACCGCCCTCCCGGAGGGTGCACGGGGCCGTGCCCCTCGATGGTCCGTCTTCGATAATCTGACCGGACCGTCGGGGGCCGGTCCCGTCGGGCCTACCGAAGGGATCGTGAGCCGTGGCCCATCCGCCGCACCACCAGCCTCTCTCCTATCCGCCGCCGCGCCGCCCCGAGCGGGCCTGGTGGTGGCTGCCCGAGAAGGAGCGACAGCGGCGGAAGGCGCAGCGGCGGGAGTGGCTGGCGTACAAGCGGCAGAACGGCAAGACCAAGAAGAAGGACCGCGAGTGGTCGGACGCGTGCGACGCCTGCGACTGCTGCGGGGACGTCGCCGATCCCTGTCTGATCCTGCTGGTGCCGGTGATGACGGCCGCGGGCGTGCGGTTCGCCCTGACCGGCGGTCGCGGCCGGCGCCGGGGTCAGGCTGACCCGGCGGCGCCCGCCCCGGGCGGCTTCGCGGCGGGCGTGCTCTACGGCGCGGTGCGGTACTACCGGACCGAGGTCAGCCCGAGGCGTCCGGCCTGCTGCCCGTACACGCCGACCTGTTCGACCTACGCCGTCCAGGCGCTGCACCGGCACGGCGCGGTGCGCGGCGCCCGGCTGACGGTCGGCCGGCTGCTCCGCTGCCGGCCGGGCGTGGCGCGCCGTGGCAACGGGGTCGACCCGGTGCCGGAGCACTGACGGCGGACGGCGGACGGCTGACGGCTGACGGCGGAGGCGGCCCCCGGGCCATGCCCGGCGATGCCTGACCGGATGCCCGGCCGTGATTTCGCCGGAGCCCGGCCGTACTTCGCTGGTGCCGGTACCACCCGGAGCGCCTGGCGACCGAACTGACGCTACGTCAGTGCAGGCTGCCGTTCATGGCGTTGAGCAGGGTGCCGGAGGCGTCGTCGTTCTCCAGGGAGAAGGCGAACATCCCGGCCAGCCCCTTGCTCTTGGCGTAGGCGCCGCGCGCCTGGATGGCCTGCGGGGTGTCGCCCGTCCAGAAGTTGGTGCCGTCGTACACCCACGAGGTCTCGGTCACCGGGTCCCAGTGGGTGTTGGCGGCGGTGGCGCCCAGCTCCTTCCAGGCCGCCAGCCCGGCCTCGGCGCTGAGCGGCTTGGCCGGCGTCGGGCCGGTCGCGCTCTGGTACAGGCCGAAGTTGTTGCCGGCCGGGACTCCCGTCCAGCCGCGCCAGTAGAACGGGATGCCCAGCACCAGCTTGTTCGCCGGGAACCCGCCCGCGATCCCGTACTCGGGCAGGCCGGTGGTGTACGCGGTGAGCGTGGTGTCCACGTTGTACTTGCGGGTGCCCGGGGTGATCGGCGTGGTCGGGTCGTTCGGGCTGTCGTGCAGCGGGTCCTGGTGGTTGGTCGGGCCCTTGGCGTCCCAGGCGCCGTGCATGTCGTAGGTCATGATGTCGGCGTAGTCCAGGTAGGCGCCGATCCGGTCGGTCTCCAGCTGCGCGATCTTGTCCTGGCCGCTGGGCAGTGCCGCGGTCAGCAGGAACCGCTTGCCCTGGGCGTTGCCGAGGGCGTCCAGCTGGGTGCGGAACTCCTTCAGCAGCAGGGTGAAGTTCTGCTTGTCGGCGGGAGAGTAGTGGTTCCCGGTGTGGCCGCCGGCCGAGCCCGGGTACTCCCAGTCGAGGTCGACGCCGTCGAAGAGACCGGCCGCCGAGGCCTGGCCGCCGGAGGCGTCACCGGCGATGCCGGTCGGCAGGTTCCCCTTGAGGAACATGTCGACGCAGGAGGAGACGAAGGCCTTGCGGGAGGCGTCGGTGGCGGCCGCGTCGGAGAAGTACTTGGAGTACGTCCAGCCGCCGATCGAGATGGTGAAGCGCAGGTTCGGGTACTTGGCCTTCAGCTGGCGCAGCTGGTTGAAGTTGCCCTTGAGCGGCTGCTCGTAGATGTCACCGGAGCCGTCCACGCTGGCCGCGCCGGTGTAGTCGGCCTGGTAGTCGGCGTAGGCGTCGCCCGCGCCGTCACCCGCGTTGGGGTTGGACTCGTTGGCGGAGTCGGAGGCCTTCACCGCCTGGAAGCAGGTGTGCGAGGTCGGGTGGATGTTGGCGAAGGCGTAGGTGATGACGTCCAGCTTGCCGGCGGCGCCGCTGGTGTCGACGTTCTTCGCGTGGTAGGCGTTCTCGTAGACGCCCCACTGGTCGAAGTAGGCCGAGCGGAACGGGCTCGCGGCGGGCGCGGCCGCGGTGGTCGTGGAGACCTTCGCGGACTGGGCGGAGCCGTGACTGCCCGAGTAGCCCTGGACGGTGAAGCCGTAGGCGGTGCTGGGCAGCAGCGAGCTCACGGCCACCGAGGTGCCCATCGAGGTGGCCACCAACTGGCCGCCCGAGTACACCTTGTAGGCGACCACGCCGTCGCCGCCGGTCAGGGTGGAGGGCTGCCAGCTGAGTACCACGGCGTTGTGGGTGACCTTGGTGACGGTCACCCCGGTGGGCGTGGTGACCTTGCCGTCCCCGGCCGGGCCGGTGCCCGTCGAGGTGGCGGTGGCCGTCGCGGTGGGGCTGGTCGTCACCGTGGGGCTGCCGGAGGCGGTCGGACTGCCGGACGTCGTGGGGCTGCCGGACGCGGTGGGGCTGCCGGAGGCGGTCGGACTGGTCGAAGCCGTCGGACTGCCGGACGCGGTGGGGCTGTTGGAGGCCGTCGGGCTGGTGCTTCCGGTCGGCCCGGCCGGCCCGGTCAGGGTGAGGTCGTCCGCGCGGTAGGTGCCGGTGCCGTACCAGCCGTGCGTGAAGACCGTGACCGAGGTGGTCGTCGCACCGGTGGTGAAGGTGCTGCTGAGCTGGGTCCAGCCGGTCGCACCGGGCGTCCAGGACTGGGAGTTGACGCCCGTTCCGGTCGCGCCGAGGTAGACGTAGCTGCCCTGCACCCAGCCGGACAGGGTGTACTGGGTGTTCGGCTGGACGGCGACCGTCTGCTGGCACTGCGCGGTGTCGGAGGCCGAGGCCGCGCCGCTGAGCGAGTAACTCCCGCCGTGAACCGGGGTGGTGACGACCGACCCGTTGGCGCAGCTCCAGCCGGCCAGGGTGCCGGTCTCGAAGCCGGCGTTGGTCAGCAGGTTGACGGACGCGGCCGAGGCCGTGTTGAGCGACAGGGCGAGGGCGGCGCTGCCGGTGGTGAGCGTCGCCGCCAGGGCCAGTGCGGTGGCCCGGCGGCGTGGCGCGGCGGCCCGGCGCTCGGCAGGGCGCGCGGGCGTGACTCGGTCGTGCATGCGGTGTCCTCCGGATGAGTGGGGGTTCCGGCGGTGCGATGGGCCCGGGCGGGCCGAGGGGAGCCGGGCCGAGCGCTGTGGGGGCGCGCGACCGGGGTGAACACGTGCGTCGGTACGGTGCGTCGGCGCGGCGGGACCAGGGGTCCGTACGCATCGGCGACATCACAGATTGGACTGGACCAATATTCGCCGTCAAGGGCGTCAACCCGATGGATGGCCGAAACCCGCCGCACCGGTACGGTGGCGTGGAGGGTGGCCCCGCGGAACGGAGGACGGGCGATGGAGAGCCGGGACTGGAACGAGCGGTACGCCGCGAGCGAGCTGGTCTGGGGGCACGAACCCAATCGCTGGGTGGTCCGCGAGATCGCCGGCCTCGCCCCCGGCCGTGCCCTGGACCTCGCCGCCGGGGAGGGGCGCAACGGCATCTGGCTGGCCGGGCGGGGCTGGCAGGTCACCGGCCTCGACTTCTCCGCCGTCGCCGTCGAACGTGCCGGACGGCTCACCACCCGGCTCCCTGCGGAGGTGGCCGGCCGGCTCACCTGGCGCCGCGACGACGCCCGCACCTTCGCCGCCCCGCCCACGGGCTACGACCTCGTCCTGGTCGCCTACCTCCAGCTCCCCGCCGCCGACCGCCGGGCCGCCCTGCGCCGCGCCGCCGCCGCGCTCGCCCCCGGCGGCACCCTGTTGGTGGTCGGCCACGACACCACCAACCTCACCGAGGGCGTCGGCGGCCCGCAGGACCCGCGCGTCCTGTTCACCCCGGAGGACGTCCTCGCCGACCTCGCCGGTACCGGCCTGCGCACCGTCAGGGCCGAGCGCGTCCGCCGCCCGGTCGCCGCGGAGGCCGACCACCGGGCCCCCGCCGGGGAGGACGGGGGCCGGGTCGAGGCGATCGACGCGCTGGTGCGGTTGGAGCGGACCGGCTGACGCGGTCACCCCGCCGCCGTTGGGTACGTCACCCCGCGGCGGCCGGCAAGTTCACCTGCCGCTGCATGCTCACCCGCCGTCGGGCAGGTCGCCCCGCTGCGGGCCCGTGCGGTCACCCCGCGGTCGGCTCCAGGGCGCCCGTGAGGTGGTCCCAGGTGACGTGGGCGTGCAGGCGGACGCCGGTCACCAGGGTGTCGTCGTCGGCGTAGAAGTGCGGGTTGTGGTTGACGGCCACGCCGCGGCCGCCGGGGACCGGGACGACGGTGCCCCCGGAGGTGCGTTCGGTGTCCTGGACGCCGAGCATCACGTAGAGGCCGCCGTAGCGGTTGACGAACTCCGAGACGTCGTCGTACCCGAGCGTGGGCTCGATCTCGTCGACGCGGTCGGTGCCGACCACCCGGCGGAAGGTGGGCAGTGCGGCGGCCACCCACTCCGGTTTGTTGTGCAACGCCGGCACCGGCTGGAGGTAGTCCACCTGCGCCGTGCAGTTGTAGGCCTGCGCGGTGTGCTCGGCGAGGGTGGCGAGGCGCGTCTCCACCTCGGCCATGTCGGCCTCGACGGCGCAGCGGACGGTGCCCCAGAGGGTCACCTTCTCGCCGATGATGTTGAACCGGCCGACGTCCTCCAGGTGCCCGATGCTGACGGCAACCGGGTCGAAGGCGGAGCGCTGCCGGTAGAGCTGGCCGATCCCGGTGAGCACCGCTCCGGCGGCGGGCATCGGGTCGTCGCCGCGCCAGGGGGAGGAGCCGTGCGTCTGGCGGCCGGTGATGACGATCCGGACCAGCCGGGACGCGCTCATCTGGTAGCCCGCGTGGTAGCCGACGTGGCCCTTCGGGTCCGGGGTCACGTGCAGGCCGAACACCATGGAGGGTGCCGGGTCGGCGAGAGCCTCCTCGGCGAGCATCTGCCGTGCGCCGCCCGGCTCGTCGACCGGCGGGCCCTCCTCGGCGGGCTGGAAGACGAACAGGACGGTGCCGGGCAGCTGCTCGCGCACCCCGGCCAGGACGGTGGCCGCGCCGAGCAGCATCGCGACGTGACAGTCGTGGCCGCAGGCGTGCGAGACGCTGAACGGTCCGCCGGGGTAGTCGGCGTCCACCACGGTGGAGGCGAACTCCGTGCCGCAGCGGTCCGGGACGGGCAGGGCGTCGGTGTCGGCGCGCAGTGCGACGACCCGGCCGCCGGGGCGTCCGCCGCGCAGCACGCCGACCACGCCGTGGCCGGCGATGCCGGTGCGCACCTCGTCCAGGCCGAGCGTGCGCAGGTGGCCGGCTATCAGCTCGGCGGTGCCGGCCTCGCGGTTGGAGAGCTCGGGGTGGGCGTGCAGGTGGTGCCGCCACCGGATCACCTGTTCGGCCACCTCGGCGGCGCGGCGGTCCAGTTCGGCGCGGAGCTGGTCGGCGGTCCCGTCCTGAAGGGGGTTGGCGGTCTCGTCCTGGAGCGGGTCGGCGGCTTCGGCCCGGAGCGTGTCACTCATGGCGTACCTCTCCCTGTGCTCGGATGATGTGGTGTTGATCCTAGGAACGGGGTACCGGGTCATCTAGGACCGAGTGTTGCGTGCCGATGAAACGTCGGCTCAGGCCGTCTCTACAGTGCTGTAGATTCAGAGCGCGCACGGCGGAGGAACGAGGAGGGCACGATGAGCGTTTCGCTGGCCAAGGGTCAGAAGCTGAGCCTGGAGAAGCCGGGCGGCGGGCGGCTGGGCCTGGTGCGGATGGGCCTCGGCTGGCGCGCCGCCCAGAAGAAGGGCTTCTTCGCCAAGCTGCTGGCCTCGCAGGAGATCGACCTGGACGCCTCGGCGGTGCTGTTCGCCGAGGGCAAGCCGGTGGACGTGGTGTTCTTCCAGCACCTGCAGAGCAACGACGGCTCGGTGCGGCACAGCGGGGACAACCTGACCGGCGGCGCCGGCGACGCCACCGACGACGAGTCGATCACCGTCGACCTCACCCGCGTCCCGGCCGAGGTCGACCAGATCGTCTTCACCGTCAACTCCTTCACCGGCCAGACCTTCCAGGAGGTCGAGAACGCGTTCTGCCGGCTGGTCGACGAGCAGACCGGCGCCGAGCTGGCCCGCTACACGCTCACCGGCGGCGGTCCGTACACCGCGCAGATCATGGCCAAGGTGCAGCGCACGGCGGGCGGCTGGCAGATGGCCGCGATCGGTCAGCCGGCCAGCGGTCGCACCTTCCAGGACCTCATGCCGGAGCTGGTCAAGCACCTCTGACGGCCTGGCCGGCCCCCAGTCGCTCCGGACCCGCGGGGCCCGTCCGATCTCCCCCCGGACGGGCCCCGCGTCCGTCGCCCGCGCGCTGAACGGTTCGGCTGCCGTGCCGTGCCGTGCCGTGCCGTGACGGCGACTACGAGTGGGACGACGATGACGACGGTGGGGACGGTACGGCGTGACCGTCCGCCGCCGGCACGGGCGCCGTCCAGACGGCCGCCGCGCCGCCGCCCGGCTCCCAGCCGTACCGGCGCAGCTGCTCGGCCTCCGCGCCCAGCCCTGCGGCCCGCAGCACCTCGCACGCCCGCCTCAGCGCGTCCGCCCCACCGGCCTCGCCGGCCCGGCGGTGGCACTCCACCGCCTCGGGCAGCCGCCCGGCCCCCAGGTAGAGGCGGTAGAGCAGCTGCTTGAGCTCGCCGAGCTCGCCGAGGGGGCCGGGGCGCAGCGGGGGCGGCTGGATCGGCCGCCGGCTGCCCGGCCGCGGTGGGGCAGGAGGTGGCCGGCCGGGTCCTGGGACTGCTCGGCTGGTGAGCGGCCGACGGCGGGGGACC
>NZ_JBHJUK010000104.1:0-34076 GCF_042266225.1 Kitasatospora sp. NPDC056181 | reverse complement strand
TTGACTTTTGGCACGCTGTTGAGTTCTCAAGGAACGGACACTTCCTTCGGACCGCCTTCCAGCGGGCCCTCCGGGCGCTTCGTTCTTTCGTGTTTGAAGCTTATCAGATGTTTTCCGCTCCGTTTTCCGGAGTTTCATTCATCGGATTCGCTTTCCGCCGCCCCTCTCGGTGCGACTCCGGAACTGTACGGGGACCGCCCCGCCACATGCAAATCGTCCCGCCCTGCACCGGCAGGACGGGACGATCAGCGGTTCGGGCACGCGTCAGGCGCGGCCCATCTCCTCGGCAATGGCGGCCGCGAAGGCGTCGATGTCGGCCTCCGTGGTGTCGTACGAACACATCCAGCGGACCTCGCCGGTGTGCTCGTTCCAGAAGTAGAAGCGGTAACGCTTCTGCAGTCGCTCGCTGACCTCGCGCGGGAGGATCGCGAAGACCGCGTTGGCCTGGACCGGGCGGACGACGGTCACGCCGTCGATGTCCCGGACGGCCGCCTCCAGCCGGCTCGCCATGGCGTTGGCGTGGCCGGCGTTGCGCAGGTAGAGGTCGCCCGCGAGCAGCGCCTCGAACTGGACCGAGGAGAAGCGCATCTTCGATGCCAGCTGCATCGAGGTCTTGCGCAGGTACTTGATGTTGCGGACCTTCTCGGGGTTGAGCACGACCACGACCTCGCCGAAGAGCAGGCCATTCTTCGTGCCGCCGTACGAGAGCACGTCCACGCCCACGTCCGTGGTGAAGGCGCGCAGCGGCACGCCCAGCGAGGCGGCGGCGTTGGCCAGGCGCGAGCCGTCCACGTGCACGAGCATGCCGTGCTGGTGGGCGTGGTCGACGATGGCCCGGATCTCCTCCACGGTGTAGAGGGTGCCGAGCTCGGTGCTCTGGGTGATCGAGACCGCGAGCGGCTGCGCGCGGTGCTCGTCGCCGAAGCCCCAGGCCTGCTGGTCGATGAGCTCGGGGGTGAGCTTGCCGTCCGGGGTGGGGACGGTGAGCAGCTTGATGCCGCCCATCTTCTCGGGCGCGCCGCCCTCGTCCACGTTGATGTGGGCGGACTCGGCCGCGATCACCGCGCCCCAGCGCGGGAGCAGGGCCTGGAGGGCGACGACGTTGGCGCCGGTGCCGTTGAAGACGGGGTACGCCTCGGCCGTCTCGCCGAAGTGGCGGCGGAAGACCTCCTGGAGGTTCGCCGTGTAGTCGTCCTCGCCGTAGGCGACCTGGTGGCCGCCGTTGGCCAGGGCGATGGCGGCCAGGATCTCGGGGTGCACGCCGGCGTAGTTGTCGCTGGCGAAGCCGCGGACGGCGGGGTCGTGCCGCCGTACCGCGTCCGTGCGGGTGGAGTCGGTCATCGGGCTGTCAGCCACAGGTGCTGTCCGTTCAGTTCTGCTGCGGGGCGGTCCCAGAGGCCCGCCAGGTTCTCGGCGAGGTCGGCGGTGTCGGTGAAGCCGGCGAACTTCGCGTCCGGCTTCTCGGCACGCATCTCGGGGCTGACCAGCGCCTTGATCACCAGGATCGCAGCCGCGGCGGTGGGCTCGCCGTCCTCGGCGGTGGTCTCCTTCTTGAAGGAGTCCGCCATGGCGAGGGTCCAGGCCTCGGTGGCCGCCTTGGCGGCCGCGTAGGCGGCGCCGCCGGCGGTGGGCTTGTGGGCGGCCGAAGCGGAGATCATGGCGTAGCGGCCGGACTCGCTGCGGATCAGGGCCGGCTGGAAGGCCAGCGAGGTGTGCTGGAGGGTGCGCACCACGGTGTCGTGCAGGAAGTCCCAGTCGTCGATCCGGGTGTCGAAGAACTTCTTGCTGCCGCGCCAGCCACCGACCAGGTGGAACAGGCCGTCGACGTGGCCGTGCTCGGCCTCCAGGTGGTCGGCCCAGTCGTGGACCTCCTGCGGGTCGAGCAGGTCGATGACCTGCCCGCTGACCCGCGCGCCGGGGACGGCGGCCCGGACGGCGTCGAGGGCCTTCTCCAGCCGCTGCGCGTCGATGTCCGCGCCGATCACGGTGGCTCCGTCGGCGGCGAGGCGGCGCAGGACCGCCTGGCCGGCCGGGCCACTGGCTCCGGCGACGGCGATGACCTTGCCTGCGAGGTTTGCGCTCATGCGGCGACTCCCTGGATGCCCGCGCCGGTGATGCCGGTGGTGGAGGCGATGACGCCACGGAGCTTCTTCGAGAGGGCCTCGAAGAACATGCTCAGCGGGAACTCGTCCGGGAGGACGGCGTCGCACAGCGCCTTGTTGAGTGCCTTGCCGTCGGTGATGTCGAGCGGCAGCGCGTCGGTGCCCTTCGCCCAGGTGGAGGCGGGGTGCGGGGTGAGGTAGCGGGAGACCAGCTCGTAGGCGGCGATCCAGTGGGCCGGCTTCGGGCGGTCGATGCCGTCCCGGTACAGGGTCTCGATCTCGCCGCAGAGGGCGTTGGTGACCTGCGGGGCGCGCTCCCAGTCGATGGTGAGGCGGTTGTCGCGCCAACGCAGCGCGTCGTGCTTGTGCAGGTAGGCGAAGAGCAGCTGGCCGCCGAGGCCGTCGTAGTTGCGCACGCGGTCGCCGCTGACCGGGAAGCGGAACATCCGGTCGAACAGGACGGCGTACTGGACGTCGCGGGCGTGCGGGTTGCCCTCGGCCTCCAGCTTCACGGCCTCCTTGAAGGTCGTGAGGTCACAGCGGAGCTCCTCCAGGCCGTACATCCAGAACGGGCTGCGCTGCTTGATCATGAAGGGGTCGAACGGCAGGTCGCCGTGGCTGTGGGTGCGGTCGTGGACGAGGTCCCACAGGACGAAGGTCTCCTGCGCGCGCTGCTGGTCCTGGAGCAGGCCCTCGGCGTCGGCCGGGATCTCCAGGCCGAGCTGCTCGACGGCGCTGGTGGTGACGGCGCGGAAGCGGGCGGCCTCGCGGTCGCAGAAGATGCCGCCCCAGGTGAAACGTTCCGGCGCCTTGCGCACGGCCACGGTCTCGGGGAAGAGGACGGCGGAGTTGGTGTCGTAGCCGGCCGTGAAGTCGGTGAAGGTGATCGGCACGAACATCGGGTTGTCGAAGCGGGTGCGCTCCAGCTCGGCCAGCCACTCCGGCCAGACCACGTTCAGCAGGACGGCCTCGAGGTTGCGGTCCGGGTTGCCGTTCTGGGTGTACATCGGGAAGACGACGAGGTGCTCCAGGCCGTCCTCACGCTGGTCCGCGGGCTGGAAGGCGAGCAGCGAGTCCAGGAAGTCGGGCTCCCGGTAGCCGGTGTCGGCCCACTTCGCGAGGTCCGCGTCGACGGCCACGAGGTACTCGGCGTCGTGCGGGAAGAAGGGGGCGAGCTCCTCCACGGCGCCGCGCACGGTGGCGACCAGCGGGTCGACCGTGTGCCGCTGCACGGCGGCGAGGTCGATCGAGCCGTCCTTGGACTGGAGCGGGCGCAGGGCCTCGACGGCTTCCTTCAGGCGCAGCCAGGCCGGGTGGCCGGCGAGGCCGGAGACCGGAGCGTCGGCCGCCACAGCGAGCTTTGGCGAAAGATTCTGCATCGGGGACTCACTTCAACAGGAGGGTTTTCAACGAGACCACCATAAGTACGAAAGGTTCTCCTGTTCAAGAGGGGGCCTACCGACAGATCTCCCGTGACCGGGGGTGTCCACCGGCCGACGGCCGGATGTCCGGCATGTGGACGGGGATCTGGATCTTCTGGACAGATGCACCGTGGGGATGCGAACCTCCCGCCATGCTCCCGGCGGTGACCCTGGTGGCCCGGCGCCACATCGACCTGCTCCGGGTGCCCTCGTGTTGTCGCGCCTTCTGCTGCGCGCGCGGCCTCTGCTGCCGCTGCCGCTGATCCGGCTCGGGGGGCGCCGCGGACGCGGCCCCGTACGCCGACCATGCCGCCTGTGTTCCGGCGCCGCCACCGGGGGAAGTGACCCGCCTGGGGTGCGGCCCCGCCCGGTGCCCGGCCGCCCGCCCCACGCCGTTCCGTCCCCGCCCTGCCCGGTCCCTCTCCCAGGAGCCCCGTCATGACCTCCCTCCGCAAGCCGTTCGCCGCTCTGCTGGTCCTCGCCGCCGCCGCGCTGACCGCGTGCGCCCCGCAGGACACCGCGTCCGACGCGGGCGCGACCGCGTCGGGGACGGCCGGCGGCTGCGCGCCGGGCGCGCTGGCCACCCGTACCGCGGGGACGCTGACCATCGGCACCGACAAGCCGGCCTACGACCCGTGGTTCACCGAGGACAAGCCGGAGAACGGCAAGGGCTTCGAGTCCGCGGTGGCGTACGCGGTCGCCGAGAAGCTGGGCTACCCCAAGGAGAAGGTGTCCTGGACCGTCGCGCCGTTCGGCAAGGCCACCACGCCGGGCGCCAAGGACTTCGACTTCGACATCAACCAGGTCTCGGTCAGCGCCGAGCGCAAGCAGGCGGTGGACTTCTCCTCCGGCTACTACGACGTGCGGCAGGCCGTGATCGCGCTGAAGAACTCCAAGGCCGCCTCGGCCAGGAGCATCGCCGACCTGAAGGGCGCCAAGCTGGGCGCGCAGGTCGGCACCACCAGCCTGGACGTGGTCACCAACACGATCAGGCCGAGTACCCAGCCGGCCGTCTTCGACTCCAACGACCTGGCGAAGTCCGCGCTGAAGAACGGGCAGATCGAGGCCCTGGTGGTCGACCTTCCGACGGCGTTCTACATCACCGGCGCCGAGGTGACGGACGCCCAGGTGGTCGGGCAGTTCGAGGGCGCGGCGCAGGGCGAGCAGTTCGGGCTGGTGCTGGACAAGGGGTCGAAGCTCACCGGCTGCGTCAGCCAGGCCGTGGACGCGCTGCGGGCCGACGGCACGCTGGCCAAGCTGGAGAAGCAGTGGCTCTCCGACGCCGTCTCGGCGCCCGTGCTGAAGTGAGCGACCCCGCGATGAGCACCGACCCCGCGATGAGCACGGACCCAACGGTGAGCACGGCCCCGGCGGTGAGCACGGCCCCCGCGATCGGCACCGGGCCCGCGGCGAGCCCGGACCCTGCGGTGGACACGAAGCCCACGGCGGGCACGAAGCCTCCGGGCACCGTGCCCGGGAAGCGTGCGCCGGAGGACGCGCCGGACGACGGCTACCGACCGTCCGAGCGCCGGCTGGCGCACGAGGCGTACCGGCGCGGCCGGGCCCGGCGTTCGGCGCTGATCGCCGGGGTGTCGACCCTGGCGACCGCGGTGGCACTGTACCTGCTGGTGGTCAACTCCCCCGGCTGGGAGGCGACCCGGAAGACCTTCTTCAACGCCCACTACGCCCGCCAGGCGCTGCCCGAGGTGCTGAAGGGGCTGCGGATCAACCTGGAACTGATGCTCGGCTGCGGGGCGCTGATCCTGGTCCTCGGCCTGCTGCTGGCGGTGCTGCGGACGCTGCGCGGGCCGGTGTTCCTGCCGGCCCGGCTGCTGGCCACGGCGTACGTCGACTTCTTCCTCGGCCTGCCGATGATCATCTGCCTGCTGGTGATGGTCACCGGTGTGCCGGCGCTGCGGCTGGCCGGGGTGACCACCGATCCGATCCTGCTCGGCGGCGCAGCGCTGGTGCTGACGTACTCGGCGTACGTCTCGGAGGTGTTCCGGGCCGGCATCGACGCGGTGCACCCGAGCCAGCGGGCGGCGGCCCGTTCCCTGGGGCTCAGCAACGCCCAGGCCATGCGGTACGTGGTGCTGCCGCAGGCGGTCCGCCGGGTGGGGCCGCCGTTGCTGAACAACCTGGTCAGCCTGCAGAAGGACACCGGGCTGGTGTCGATCGGCGGGGCGATCGACGCCGTCTACGCGGCGAAGATCATCGCCGGCCGCTCGTTCAACTACACCCCGTACATCGTCGCCGGACTGGTCTTCATCGTGCTGACCGTCCCGCTCACCCGGTTCACCGACTGGCTGACCCGCCGGATGAACCGCCGTCAGCACCAGGGAGGTGCGGTATGACCACCTCCGGGACGGTACGGCCCGAGGTGCTGCGGCTGGAGTCGGTGCGCAAGACCTTCGGTTCCCAGGTGGTGCTGCGCGACGTCGGCCTGACGGTGCCCGAGCACTCCGTGACCGCGCTGATCGGGGCGTCCGGCTCCGGCAAGTCCACGCTGATGCGCTGCGCCAACCTGCTGGAGCGGGTCGACGACGGCGCGATCTTCCTGGACGGCGAGGAGATCACCGACCCGCGGACCGACGAGGACGCCGTCCGCCGCCGGATCGGCGTGGTGTTCCAGTCCTACAACCTGTTCCCGCACCTGACGGTGCTGGAGAACATCACGCTGGCCCCGCGCCGCGTGCACCGGGTCGCCCGGGCCGAGGCGGAGGCGAAGGCGCTGGCGCTGCTGGACCGGCTCGGGCTGGCGGCCAAGGCGGCGGAGTACCCGGACCGGCTCTCCGGCGGCCAGCAGCAGCGCGTCGCCATCGTCCGGGCGCTGGCCACCGGGCCGCGGCTGCTGCTGCTCGACGAGATCACCGCGGCGCTGGACCCGGTGCTCGTGGGCGAGGTGCTCGCGGTGGTGCGGGACCTCAAGGAACAGGGCATGACGATGGTCATCTCCACCCACGAGATGGGTTTCGCCCGCGAGGTCGCCGACCAGGTCTGCTTCCTGGACGCCGGCGTGGTGCTCGAACAGGGCCCGCCGGAGCAGGTGTTCGGCGATCCGCAGGAGGAGCGGACCCGGCGGTTCCTCAGCCGGGTGGTCGCCTCGGGACGGCTCAACCCGTAGGCCCCCGGCCCCGGGCGGGTGCCCGCCGGAGTCACGCACTCCGGCGGGCACCACCATGCGCCCCTGTGCGCGCCCTGCTGCACACGGCCCCGAGCGGTGATCGTGGACGGTACGCCCGTCCGCGCCGTCCGGGAGGCCGCCGTTGCACGGACCAGTCGTGGTCAGCTGGCTGCTGGCCCTCCTCACCGCCGCCGCCGGCGGCTACTGTCTCACCCGGCTGCGCCGCTCCCCCTGCACCGACGGGCCGGCGACCGGTCGGCTGCACGCCTACGAGTCCGACGCCGCCGAGGCGTTGATGGGGTTCGGGATGGCCGCGATGGCGGTCTCCGGCAGCGCCGTGCCCGCCGCGGTCTGGGCCTGGGTGTTCGGCGCCCCGGCGGTGGCCTTGCTGCTGGCCTCGGCGAGCGGCCCGGCCCGGCGGGCGCACCGGCTGCACCACGCGATCGGCGGGCTGGCGATGACGTACATGGCCCTGGCGATGGGATCGGCGCCCGGACACGGCCACCACCATGCGGCGAGCACGGGGACGCCGCTGCTGACCGGCGCGCTGCTGCTCTACTTCGGCGGCTACTCGCTCTGGGCCGGCACCCGGCTGCTCGCCGCCCCGGCCGGGGGGCCGGCGGTGGGCCCCGGGGGGCCGGCGGTGTCCGTCACGGGACCGGCGGCGGTGACCGCGGGGCTGCCGCGGGCCTGCCGGCTGTCGATGGGCATCGGCATGTTCGCCATGCTCCTGACGATGTGACGCGAACGGCGAGCGGGCTCGGGCAATGGGGCGCGGGCAACCGGGCGACGGGCGTGACCAGGCAACGGGCGTGACCAGGCAAACGCGCGTGACCAGGCAAACGCGCGTGACCGGGCAATGGGCGTGACCGCGAAGCGCAGTGGGCCGAGCAGCCCGCACCACCGCGAACGCGGTGCCCCGCGCAGCCCGCGTGACCGGGAAGCGGTGCGCCGTACATCGCGAGCGACCGTGAAAGCCGACGAGCCCGGGACCGCGAGCCGCCGTGGAGCGTGCGCGACCGACCGATGCGCCGGGCCTGCCTTTCGGCCTCGCGTGGCGTTGGTCACTGGGTGGCCGAAAGTCGTTCCACCGGGCGCCGGCAGCGCTTAGGTTGGCAGGGAGCGCGTTGTCGCGTTCCGTGCGTACTCGGGGAGCCCATGCCATGACGGCCCTGCTCGGCCTGCTGCTGCTCGGACTGCTGCTCTCGACCGTGGCGCCCCGGCTGTTGGCCCGGGCCCGCTGGGCGGAGCGCGAACCCGTGCTGGCCCTGCTGGTCTGGCAGTGCCTGGTGGTGGCCGTGCTGCTGTGCTGCGCACTGAGCCTCGTCCTGGCCGCCTCCGCCGCACTGCCCGAGCTGCGGGCCCTGGTGTTCGCAGGCGCGCCGCACGGCGTGGAGGCCGCGTACGGGCTCCAGGACGGCGAGGGCTGGGGGCGGCTCTGTGCCGCGGTGCTGGCGGCGGGCGGGGTGCAGACCTTGCTGGCGCTGACCCGGGAGGTCCGCTCGGCGAAGGCCCTGCGCAACCGGCGGCACGCCCAACTGACCAGCCGGGCGCCCGAACTGCCGGAGTCCATCGACGCCCTGCGGAGCCGGCGGGAGCGCCTGGTGGTGCTGGAGAACGTCCGGCCCGAGGCCTGGTCGCTGCCCGGTCACAACTCCCGGCTGGTGGTCACCACCGGGGCTCTCCAGCAGCTGACCGACCGGGAGTTGGCGGCCGTGCTGAGCCATGAGCGCGGACATGTCCGGGCCCGGCACCACTGGCTGTCGCAGTGCTCCCAGGCGCTCGCCTCGGGCTTCCCCGGTGTCGGCGTGTTCAGCGCCTTCCGGGACCAGGTGGGCGAGTTGGTGGAGCTGGCCGCGGACGACCGGGCGGCCCGCCGGCACGGCCGGCACACCACCGCCCTGGCGCTGGCCGAACTCAACCTGGGGAGCGGGGTGTTCGGGTCCTGCCCGCCGGGGCTCGCGCAGTCGCCGAAGCGGGTGGACCGGCTGCTCGCCGGGCGGCCCCGGCTGCCGGTGACCCACCGCCTCCGGCTCACCGTGGCAGCCCTGGCCGCCCCGGCGGCGGCCGTCCTGCTGGCTGCCGCACCGGGACTCTCCACCCTGTTCTAGCCCACCCCGGACCCTGTTCCGGTCCCACCGGGGAAGCACCCCGACCACGCCCGGACTCCGGCCCGTCCGGCCTGCACCCCGGTCCCACGCGGGAACCACCCCGACCCCGCCGTGGCCCCGGCCTCACCCGGCCAGCACCCCGGTCCCACGCGGGAACCACCCCGGCCCGGCCCCGCCCAGGAACCACCCGGCCGACAGGAGAGCCTGCGGAAGGTCAGCCCTGCGCGGAGCAGCCGCCCTCCAGCGGGCCGCCGAGGGTGAGCGCGAGCACCTCGCGGTGCAACGGACGGGCCTCGGCGTAGCGCCGGCAGCCCTCCTCGGTGAGCGCGACCTGGATGCCGCGCCGGTCGTCCGGGCACATCGCGCGCGTGACCAGGCCGGCCTTCTCCAGGCGCCCGATCAGCCGGGAGAGCGCGCTCTGGCTCAGGTGCACGGTGTCGGCCAGCTCCTGGATCCGCAGCGTGTGGGCCTTGTCCGCGTTCCGTTCCTCGACCAGGCGCTCCAGCACCTCGAACTCGCTCATGCCCAGGCCGTGCTTCTCGCCCAGTTCACGGTCGAGCAGGCAGGCCGTAGCGGCCTGCCTGGCCAGCAGGTCACGCCAGGACGCGACCAGGGCCGTGTCCGCGTTGGAGTCGAGTTCAGCCACGCCGCCACGCTATCACATGCGCATGAAACTTATGCGTTCACATCTTATTCATTTGCATTGAATGCACGCGCATGTAGTGTCCTCCGCATGACCACCGCGACCGTCACCACAGCTGACGAATCATCAACGAGCGGGCCGAACTGGACTCCCCGCCTCTGGGGCACGCTGATCGTGCTCTGTGCCGCGATGTTCCTCGACGCCCTGGACGTCTCCATGGTGGGCGTCGCCCTTCCGTCGATCGGCTCCGAGCTCCACCTCTCGACCTCCGCCCTGCAATGGGTGGTCTCCGGCTACGTGCTCGGCTACGGCGGCCTGCTGCTGCTCGGCGGGCGCGCCGCCGACCTGCTCGGCCGCCGCCGGGTCTTCCTCGTCGCCCTGGCCGTCTTCGCCGCCGCGTCGCTGCTCGGCGGCCTGGTCGACGACGGCAGGCTGCTGATCGTCGCGCGCTTCCTCAAGGGCGTCAGCGCGGCCTTCACCGCGCCGGCCGGCCTGTCGATCATCACCACGACCTTCGCCGAGGGCCCGGCCCGCAACCGCGCGCTGTCGATCTACACCACCTGCGGCGCCAGCGGCTTCTCGCTCGGTCTGGTGCTCAGCGGCCTGCTCACCTCGGTCGGCTGGCGCTGGACCTTCCTGATGCCCGTCCCGGTCGCACTCCTGGCCCTGGTCTTCGCCGTCCGGCTGCTCCCCCGCCCGACCGAGGAGAGGGCCAAGGGCGGGTACGACGTGCTCGGCGCGGTCACCGGCACCGCCACCGTGCTGCTGCTGGTCTTCACCGTGACCGAGGCGCAGGGCGCCGGCTGGCTGAGCCTGCGCACGCTCGGCTCGCTGGCCGTGGTGGCCGCGCTGGCCGCCGCCTTCCTGGTGGTCGAGAGCCGCACCGCGCACCCGCTGGTCCGGCTCGGCATCTTCCGCAACGGCTCGGTCGCCCGGGCCAACGTCATCGCCTTCACCATGACCGGCGCCTACGGCGGCTTCCAGTTCGTGGTCACGCTGTACCTCCAACACCTGCTCGGCTGGTCGGCACTGGAGATGGCGCTCGGCCTGCTCCCGGCCGGGGCGTTCATCGCGCTCTCCGCGCCGCTGATGGGCCCGATCGTGGACCGTTTCGGCACCGGCCGGCTGCTGCCGATCGGCCTGCTCGCCCTGGTCGCCGCGTTCGCGCTGTTCCTGCGGCTGGACGAGCACAGCTCGTACCCGGCCCTGGTGCTGCCGTCGATGATCCTGCTCGGCGTCGGCTTCTCGCTGGCCTTCCCCTCGGTCAACATCGCCGCCACCGACGGCGTGGCCGACGAGGAGCAGGGGCTGGCCTCCGGCCTCGTCAACACCGCGATCCAGGTGGGAACCGCGGTGGTACTCGCCGGGGCCACCGCGATGATCACCGCGGGCAGCGCCGGCGGTGACAGCGCCCAGGCACAGCTGGACGGCTACCGGCCCGCGCTGGTCTTCGTCACCGGGGTCGCGCTGCTGGGCTTCCTGATCGCCGCGGCCGGTGCGGTGCTCGACCGCCGGAAGAAGGCAACCACCGCGTCGGTGGCGGACTATGATTATCCGTCAGCAGACCTTGACGGCGGCCGGAACGGCGGCCCGGACGGTGACCTGGACGACCGGCGGGGCGGGATCCTGGCCAAGAGCTGAACACCCCCGCGACCGGCTCCTCGCCTTCCGGGCGGGCACCGGCTCCACCAAACCCCCGTGTTGGTGGAGCCGGCGCCTCCGTACGATCCGGCCCGTGCGCGCCCTGCCGCGTGCGGTTGCCGCGGTTCGGCCTCTCGCCCCGCCAGTATATTGGCCGGGAGCCAACGAACGTACGGAGCAGACACGATGGCACCTCGCGGGGATTCGGTCAATGAGGAAATGCGTCAACGTTCCCGCCGGCGCATCATGCACGCCACCGTCGAGCTCGTCGACCGGCACGGCTACGCCGGCACCACCCTGAGCGACATAGCCGAGCGGGCCGGACTCGCCCGCGGACTGCTCTCCTACTACTTCGACGGCAAACGGCTGCTGATGCAGTCGGCGACCCACCGGATGATGCACCAGACGCTGTCGGCGGCGCTGGGCGAACTGGCGCCGGAGGCCACCCCGGAGGCCCGGCTGGCCCGGGCGATCGACGCGGTGCTGGGGCTGGCGATGGACCACCCCCGGGTGATGCGCTCGCACCTGGCGCTGATCCTGGACCCGGACGCCGGTGCGTTCGTCCAGGACCCTGAGCAGCAGCAGCTCGGCGCCATCCTCCAGGGGCTGCTGCGCGACTGGGGCGCGCCGGACCCGGTCGCCGAGCACGCGGTGCTGCGCAGCGCGCTGATGGGCGGCTGCATAGGCGTGCTGCTGCCGGGCGCCGAACTCCCGCTGGCCCCGATCCGGGCCGACCTGTTCCGCCGCTACGACCTGGACTGGCGGCTCGGCCGGCCGCCGCAGCGGACCCCGCCGGAACGCGAACGGCCGCCGGCCCGCGGCTGAGCGGGGCCCGGCGGGCGTGGGTGGGCGTCGGGCGGGCGGTGCTCCGCGCTCCGGATCCGTCGTGCGTCCGGCCGCCGTAGAGCGGGCTGTCAGCGCTCCTTCAGGATCGACGCGAGCAGGTCGATGGTGCGCTCGGGCGTGAGGCTGTCCACGCAGAGCCGCTCCATGACCTGGATGTACGCGTCGACGTCGTCCCGCTTGTCGAGGTAGAGCGCGCTGGTGAGCTGCTCCAGGTAGACCACGTCGGCGAGGTCCTGCTCGGGGAAGCGGAGGATGGTGAAGGCCCCGGACTCGCCGGCGTGCGCGCCGAAGCGGAACGGCATCACCTGGATCACCACGTTGGCCTGCTCGGCGACGTCGATCAGGTACTGCACCTGACCGCGCATCACCTTCGGCCCGCCGACCGGGCGGCGCAGCGCGGCCTCGTCGATGACGGCCCAGAGCCGGGGGCTGTTGCCCTCGGTGAGCAGCTTCTGGCGGCGCAGCCGGAGGCTGACCCGGCGTTCGACCTCCTCCTCGCTGATCACCGGCCGGCTCTGGCCGAACACCGCCCGCGCGTACTCCTCGGACTGCAGCAGCCCGGGGATGAACTGCACCTCGTAGGTGCGGATCAGCGCGGCGGCCTCCTCCAGGCCGACGTAGGTCTGGAACCAGCCCGGCAGGACGTCGTTGAAACTGTGCCACCAGCCGGACTTGTTGGCCTCGCGGACGAGGCCGAGCAGGGCCTCGCGCTCGCCGCCGTCGTCGACGCCGTAGAGGCTGAGCAGGTCGGCGACGTCGCGCTCCTTGAAGCTGACGCGGCCGAGCTCCATGCGGCTGATCTTGGACTCGGAGGCGCGGATGGCGTAGCCCGCGTCCTCGCGTGTGATGCCGCGCGTCTCGCGGAGCCGGCGAAGCTGCGAGCCGAGGAGGATCCGGCGGACCATCGAGCCGCCGCCCGGCTGAACTGTGGTCATGCGGTCGAAACCTCCACCTAGGGCAAACAGCGCACAGTCTGCCATCAGTTGAGCGCTCACGGTGCCGATACTGACGGATGTTCCTATCAGTTCTGCACCTCTCACACCAGGATGCACGTGCATTCGGCTCTTGCATATGCCATTTGAACAACTGCACGTGAATCGACTCTTGCATCTGCAGTGAGCGCAGAGGACCATGGTGCACGTGCACCTGCACATCCCTGGCAATCCCGCGGGCTCCGCGTCGACCCCACGCGCGACTCCGCGCACCAGCCCGGCAGCGCCCCCGCGCCACCGGGCGTTCGTGTGCGCGCGCGCCTGGTCGAGGGGGCGGCCGTGCGGCCGAGCGAGTCGGAGGTGACCGGCATGACCCCGGCGGGTCCAGCCGTGTCCGCCCCCTTATGGGAGGAGCTCTTCATGAGCACCGGTACGGCCTTGGCAGTCGATCCCCATGTGGTCACCTGTACGCTCGCCCCTCGCTACGAAGCCGTCAGAACCGCGCGCGACTTCGCCAGGACGGCTCTTCAGCGCTGGGGACTGGACGAGCTGTTCGACGATGTCGCGCTGGTGGCCTCGGAGCTGGTGACCAACGCCCTGCGGCACGCGATCGGCGCGCGCCCCGGCACGGCGGGCGGCGCGCTCGACGACTACGACTTCCCCGTCCAGCCCACGGCCGACGGACGGCTGCCGATCCGAATAAGCCTGGTACACCGCGCACCGCAGGTGGTCTGCGCGGTCAGCGACCCGAGCAGCATCGGACCGGTGGCCCGGGAGGCCGACTTCGTCGCCGAATCGGGGCGCGGGCTCCACCTGGTGGACTCCTTCAGCCGTTCCTGGGGCTGGCACCCGCTGGGCAGCGGCAAGGTGGTCTGGGCGCTGTTCGAGGCGGAGCGCACCACCGTGAACGCCGTCCCCGAGCTCGGCGGCCGGCACCGCCGCTCGGCCTAGCAGCAGGACGCTCCGCCCGGCCCGGCGGAGACCACGCGGCCATGCGGCGGCCGCAGGACACGGCGTCCGGCGGGACCACGGGAGACGACGTCCGGCAGGACCCTCCCGGCCCGACCACGGGACGCCCGAGCGGGTGACGACGAACGGCCCGCCACCGGCCGGCGGACCCCGGGGGACCACACCACCCGGGTGCGCGGCCGCGGCTCACGCTCTCCCGGTCCGCCCCCGACGGGGCGCACCCCGGACGGCGCAGGAGCCGGACAACACAACAGCGACAGGACAAGCGGAGAAGACAAAGGCCGTCGCGGTGTCAGCACCCACGACGGCCCCCCGATGGAGAAGGCGGCGGCCGGTCAGACCGCCAGGTGGTCGAACTCCCCGTCCTTGGCCCCCAGCAGCAGCGCGGCGATCTCGGCCCGGGTGTAGATCAGTGCCGGACCGTCGGGGAAGCGCGAGTTGCGCATCGCCACCTCGCCCCCCGGGAGGGCGGCGAACTCGACGCAGTTGCCCTGAGAGTTGCTGTGCAGGCTCTTCTGCCAGACCACGTCCTTGAGGTCCGCAGCCGCCATCCCGTTGTACGCGTCGTACGTGTTGTGCATAGAAATCTCCCGAAGAGCTCCGGAGTGGTCGTCCAGCTCGGCGCCCCGGCACAACAGCCGAACGACTGGGCCGGCCCCGTACCGGCCCGGCACAACGCCTCACTTGACGTGATGATAGCTCCAGTGCACGTGCATCAGCACGGGACGGTGCAGGTGCACGGGCCGTTCGCCGCCAAACTGCAACTCTTCACGACCCCACCACCTGACGGCACGTAAGCGGACATAGCCGACTGAATCGGCGGCTCGTCGATAACCGCCCGTAGGCGGCCCCCCGCTGAATGTTGATCTTCGAATGCCGGGAGTCGCACTCCCGTGACCCTCCGTCAGACGCCACCGTGCCTGTGAGACATCTCACGCGACGGGGGTGCAACGGGAGGGGCCGTCAAGCGCGTCAGAGAAGATGTCCCGGCCGCGCGGGAGTTTGGCGGAGTATGTCCGATTTTCGGGCGGCCCGCCCGCCCCGGTTCGGCAGCCGACTGCAGGGTGGGCGGCCAGATGTCCTACGATCTCCGCCATGAGCACCGCAGCCATCCCGGGCGCGCCACTGCCCGTCCGCACTCCAGGCTCCCGTGCGCGGGGGCGCCACCGCCGCCCCGAGCGCCCCGAGATCCCGGCCGGGTCCCCGGCCCTGGTGCTCGCGGTGCCCGCGACCGCCGGGCCCGAGTCCCGTTCCGTGGTCGAGGAACTGCTGTCCATCGTGCGCAGCGAGCAGAACGGCGTGCAGACGGCGGCCGGCTACCTGCCGGGCGACACGGGCGAGGGCGAGTCCGCCGGCACCGCCGGTGACGAGCACACCGTCGCCGAACTGCTGGCGCACGCCGCCGAGGCGGGCCTGCCGGCACCGGTCGTGGTGCCGCTGCTCCCCGGCCCGCACGGCTTCCTTGCCGACCTGCACGCGCTCGCCGCCGAGTACGGCGCCCACGTCACCGACGTGCTGGGCCCGCACCCGCTGCTGGCCGAGGCCGTCCACGTCCGGCTCTCCGAGGCCGGTCTGGCCCGCGCCGACCGCGCCCGCCTGTTCGCCATCGCCACCGCCGCCGACGGCGTTGTGCTCACCACCGTCGGGGGCCAGGAGGCGGCCGACGCCGCCGGGATCACCGGCATGCTGCTGGCCGCCCGGCTGGCCGTGCCGGTCGTCCCCGCCGCGCTCGACGTGCCGGGCTCGGTGGCCGCGGCCGTCGCCCACCTCAAGGAGATGGGCGCCCAGAACCCGGCGCTGGCCCCGCTGGTGATCGGCCCCGAGGCCGACTCCGAGCTGCTCGCCACGGCCGCCGAGGAGACCGGCTGCCCGTCCGCCGCCCCGCTGGGCGCGTACCCGACGGTGGGCCAGCTGATCGCCTCCACCTACCTGGCCGTGCTTCCGGCCGCCGACCCCGAGGCGCACGCCGAGGAGTCCGCGGTCGAGGAGGGCGGCGGGCGCCACGCCGCCCAGTAGCAACCCACTGCGGACAGACCGCACGAAGGGGCCCGGAGCGCACTCCGGGCCCCTTCGGCCGTCCTCCCCCCGTCTCCTCCCCGTCCGCCAGCCACCCACCCGGCCGGTGGGCGCGGCGGCGTCCTTGAGGCCCAGGGCGGGCGTCTGCACCGGCCGGGACTGCGCGGCGAGCGTGGCCACCGGCGTACTGCTCGCGTTCCACTGCGGCTGCGCGGTTCCGCCGCCGTCCGCCCGGCGCACCTGGAGCACCTCGGACTGCCCGGCCCGGCGCAGCAGGATGTTCCCGGGTGGCCCGGACTCCGGGTCGACCCGGAGTTCGTTGCCGCCGAACTCGCGGTCCAGCACCAGGAGGTCGTCCGGCCTTCCGTCCGGGGTGGCCCGGAAGGCGACCCCGGCGCGGCGGTAGCCGGTGAACCGGCTGCGGCTGAAGGTGACGGACTCCCCGGCGAGTTCGTGGTGGGCGGTGGAAACGGCGGCGCGGCGTGCCGGACGTCGGCCCGGCGGGAGCTGGTGATGTGGACATGGGCGCGCCCCTCGGCGCTGCCCTCGACCCGGACGCCACGGGTCAGGTTGAGCACCTCGGCGCCGACGGTGACGCCCCCTCCGGCCGGGACCCGCGGGTGCGCGTACTTCAGCGGCGGCTCCAGGGTGACGCCGGCTCCGCTGACGGACCGGACGACGGCCAGGTCGTAGCGGGTGGAGGAGCCGTCCTCGCCCGGCGGGCCGGTCGGGGTGACGGCCAGTTCGTCGCCGGGCCGCCAACCGGCGGGCGGGGCGGCCAGGGTGACGGTGGTGTCGTCGGCCCGCAGGCCGCCGGCGGCGCGTACCCAGGCGGTCCTGGCGGCGCCGTCCAGCCGCAGGTACCCGGCGCCGGTGCCCCAGAGGCCGACGTCGGTGTCGACCACCCTTCATGCCGTCGCCCCGGAACCGCTTCTCGTCGACGGCCGGGAAGCGCAGGGTGTGCACGGCGGTGTCGTCGGGGGCGAGGGCGAGGGTGCCGCGGACCTCGACGTTGCCCGCCGAGGCGAGGGTGACGGTGCGGCCGGCGGCGAAGGTGAGGGCGCCGCCCGGTTCGACCAGCAGCGAGGCGACGGTGGCGTCGGTGTCCAGCAGCACCTTGTCGGTGATCCGGACGGCGCTCTGCGGGCCGGGCACCCTGCCGCCCCAGCCGGCCGGGTCGGACCACGGGCGGCCGTTCCGGTCGACGACGGGTGCGACGGCGGGCTGCCCGGGCGCGCCGCCCTCCGCGGCGCCGGCGGAGGGCGCCGGCGCGGCGTGGCCGTGGTCCATGGCTCCGTCGCCTCCCGTCCCGGCCGGGCTCGTGGCGGTGCCCCCGGCGGCGACGGGCGCCGTGGGGCCGGTCAGCGAGCGTCGTCGCAGGGCCTCCTCGCCGCCGACCGCCGCGAACACCGTGCCGACCGCGAGCCGGCGCAGCATTGTGCGGCGACTTAAGGGAGTTCGGGCCGCTTCAGGCGGGATGTCCGGTCTGCGATGCTTTGCCCGGCGATGCGCTCCGCGGGGCCCGGCGGCCGGCCGGCCCGCGTCCGGCTCCTCGTCCATGGCCATCGTTGCGCAGCCCTCCCCCCGGACGGCTGCGTCGGTCCCGACCTCCTGAAGCACAGGCAGTTGCATTGACCGCGGCGGGCGTTGCGCGAAAACGGTCATTTCTGATCATGGTGGACAGCCTTTCCGCAGGCTTTCCGCAAACCGTGACGAGCGTCACACATGTTTGCGGTTTGAACTTAAGTCTGCTTAACGTGCTCCCCGTTCGTGGCCACACGGACCCAGCTCATCCGCAACGCCGAGTCCTGCCGTCGGGTGCGCTGGCAGCGCAGAACGCACCACGGCAGGAGCGGGGGAACCACAGGTAAGTCGCCCCGGACCGGTCCGCGTACCGGTTCAGGGCTAGGGGTGAAGCCGCGTCCACAGCGCGGCCGGGCAACTCCAGCCCGAATCCGACAGCTCACCTCGCAGGCGTGGGAGAGGACCGCGTCTTCATGCTGCCCACCAACGGCACCCGCCTGTCCAGCCGCACCCGCCGCGCGATCGCCACCCTCGGCGTCGTCGGCATCGGTCTCACCGTCCCCTGCCTGACCTCCGGCACCGCCTCCGCCGCCTCCGTCGCCACCTGGGACAAGGTCGCGCAGTGCGAGAGCAGCGGCAACTGGAGCATCAACACCGGCAACGGCTTCTACGGCGGCCTCCAGTTCACCAACAGCACCTGGGCGGAGTTCGGCGGCACCGCGTACGCGGCCCGCGCCGACCTCGCCACCAAGGACCAGCAGATCGCGATCGCCGAGAAGGTGCTCGCCGTCCAGGGCCCCGGCGCCTGGCCCGTCTGCTCCGTCCAGGCCGGCCTGACCAAGGGCGGCACCCCCGCCGCCGTCGACACCACCACGGCCGCCAAGCCCGCCGCGCAGACCCCGGCCCCGGCCGCGCCCGCCGCGCAGGCCCCCGCCGCCAAGCCGGCCGCGCCGAAGGCCGACCAGGCCCCGGCCTCCACCGACTCCGCCAAGCCGCAGTCCGGCCAGAACTGGTCGAAGAAGTGGCAGGACAAGGCCGCCTCCAACGACTACACCGTCGTCGCCGGCGACTGGCTCTCCTCGATCGCCGACAAGAACAACGTCCAGGGCGGCTGGGAGCGGCTGTACGAGCTCAACCGGTCCACCCTGACCGACGGCCCGCACGTCATCTACCCCGGTCAGCACCTGACCCTCGGTGACCGCGCCCAGGCCTCGGACGAGTCCGGCAAGGGCTTCGACTGGTTCGACCGGAGCTCCGGCAACTCCGGCCAGGCCGCCGCCGCCAAGCCCGCCGCCCAGACCCAGGCCCCGGCCGCCAAGCCGGCCGCCCAGACCCAGACCCAGGCGCCCGCCCAGGCCGCCACCGGCAGCATGGCCGCCGCGGTCGCCTTCGCCGAGTCGAAGGTCGGCCAGGCGTACGTCTACGGCGGCACCGGCAACGGCGGCTGGGACTGCTCCGGCCTGACCCAGGCCGCGCTGCGCGCCGCGGGCGTCTCCATCCCGCGCGTCGCCGCCGACCAGGCCGCCGCCTCCACCCACGTCTCGCTGGACGCGCTCAAGCCGGGCGACCTGCTGTTCTGGTCCAACAACGGCCAGGACTCCGGCGTCTACCACGTCGCGATCTACGTCGGCAACGGCGCGTACGTCGAGGCCGCCAACCCGAGCGCGGGCGTGCGGACCGAGACCATCGCCAACTGGGCCCCGGACTTCGCCGGCCGGGTCTGATCCCCCGGCGCGCGGCTCCCGGGCCCGCGCAGGTACGCCGAAGCCCCCGGGAAGAGTCTGGTCGCTCTTCCCGGGGGCTTCGGCCTGCCCGCCCACGGGCAGCGGGTGCGGGGCCGGTGGAGGCCGTGGTGGAATCGGGGCGCAGCGGGCATGCTGCTGCTCCGCACCCGAGAAGGAGTCACCCATGGCCCAGGTCACCGTCACCCTCGACGCCAATCTCGCCATCGACGTGATGATGCTCGCCGGGACCCGGAGCCCGCAGGACGCCGTGGAGCTGGTCCTGCGCGACTACCTGGCCCGGGGCCGGCGCACCGGGAGCCGGACCGGCGACGCCGTCGACGGCCGGCGGTCGGGCCACGAACGCCCGACGGCCCAGGAGGGCTGACGAACGCACGACCGGGGCCCGGAGAGCGGATTGCTCTCCGGGCCCCGGTCGTGGTCGCTCAGCGGGCGCCTGCGCCCGTGGAACCGCGCATCACCAGCTCCGGCTGGAACATGAACTCCCCGCGCTGGGCGGCGTTCCCGCCGACCTCCTCCAGCAGGGCGTCGACGGCCGCGGTGGCCATCGCCTCGACCGGCTGGCGGATGGTGGTCAGCGGGGGCTCGGTGAACGCTATGAGCGGCGAGTCGTCGAAGCCGACCACCGACACGTCCTGCGGCACCGAGAGCCCGCGCTGGCGCACCGCCCGGATCGCGCCGAGCGCCATCATGTCGCTGCCGCAGACGATCGCGGTGCAGCCCTTGTCGAGCAGCGCGCCGGCCGCCGCGTGCCCGCCCTCCACGCTGAACAGCGTGTGGTGGACGAGGTCCTGGGCCTCCTCGGTGGTCCGGCCGAGCACCTCGCGCATGGCCGCGGTGAAGCCCTCGATCTTCCGCAGCACCGGCACGTACCGGCGCTGCCCGACGGCCAGGCCGATCCGCTCGTGGCCGAGTTCGGCCAGGTGCTGGACGGCCATCCACATCGCGGCCCGGTCGTCCGGCGAGATGAACGGCGCGTCGATCTTCTCGCTGAAACCGTTGATCAGGACGAACGGCACCTGCCGGCCGGTCAGCCGGGCGTACCGGTCGTGGTCAGCGGTGGTGTCGGCGTGCAGGCCGGAGACGAAGACGATGCCCGCCACGCCCCGGTCGACCAGCATCTCCACCAGTTCGTCCTCGGTGGAGCCGCCGGGCGTCTGGGTGCAGAGCACCGGCGTGAAGCCGTGCCGGCTCAGCACCTGCTCGATCACCTGCGCGAGCGCGGGGAAGATCGGGTTGCTCAGCTCCGGGGTGATCAGCCCGATCAGGCCCGCGCTGCGCTGGCGCAGCCGGGTCGGCCGCTCGTAGCCGAGCACGTCCAGCGCCGCCAGCACGGTCTGCCTGGTGGCGGCGGAGACGTTCGCCTTGCCGTTGAGTACGCGGGAGACGGTGGCTTCGCTGACCCCCGCCTGCGCCGCGATGTCTGAGAGTCGCGCCGTAGTCACGGTCCCAGAGCCTATTGCAACCACGTCAGACCGCCCACCAGTCGGTGCTGTCCGGAGCGAGCACCGTCTCGCCGCCGTCCACCACGGCGTCCGCGGAGGAGAGCAGCAGGCGGCCGGGCGCCGGTATCCGGACCGGTTCCGCGGTGGTGTTCACGGTGCAGACGAAGGAGCCGCGGCGGAACACCAGGGTGCCCTCGGGGCTGTCCAGCCACTCCACGCCGGTGCCGGCGCCGAGGTCGGCCTGTGCGCGGCGCACGGCCAGCGCGCTGCGGTACAGCTCCAGGGTGGACGTCGGGTCGCCGGTCTGCGCCTCGACGCTGAGCTGCGCCCACTCGGCGGGCTGCGGCAGCCAGCTCGGGCCGCCGGCGACCGGGCCGAAGCCGTACGGGGCCTCGGTGCCGGACCACGGGATCGGGACGCGGCAGCCGTCGCGGTAGCCGTCCTGGCCGGCCTGGCGGAAGAAGGACGGGTCCTGACGGACCTCGTCGGGCAGGTCGGTGACGTCCGGCAGGCCGAGCTCCTCGCCCTGGTAGACGTACGCGGAGCCGGGCAGCGCGAGCATCAGCAGGGTGGCGGCGCGGGCGCGGCGCAGGCCGAGCCGGCGGTCGCCGGGGGTGCGGATCTGGGTGCCGAGGCCGGGCTCGTTGGCGAACCGGGTGGCGTGCCGGGTGACGTCGTGGTTGGACAGCACCCAGGTGGTGGGGGCGTCGACCGGGCGCATCGAGTCGAGCGAGAGGTCGATCACCTCGCGCAGCTCGGCCGAGTCCCAGGAGGTGCCCAGGTACTGGAAGTTGAAGGCCTGGTGCAGCTCGTCGGGGCGCACGTAGTTGGCGGTGCGCTGGACGGTGGGGGTCCACGCCTCGGCGACGCCGATCCGCTGGCCCGGGTACTCGTCCAGGATCCGCCGCCAGCTGCGGTAGATCTCGTGCACGCCGTCCTGGTCGAAGAACGGCATGACGTCGTTGCCGAGCAGCTTGAGCTGGTCGCCGCCGCCGAGGTCGGGCAGGCCGGGGGCCTTCACCAGGCCGTGGGCGACGTCGATCCGGAAGCCGTCGACGCCCATGTCGAGCCAGAACCGCAGGATCGAGCGGAACTCGTCGGCGACGGCCTGGTTCTCCCAGTTGAAGTCGGGCTGCTCCGGGGCGAACAGGTGCAGGTACCAGTCGCCCAGGGTCCCGTCCGGGTCCTCGGTGCGGGTCCAGGCCGGGCCGCCGAAGATGGACTCCCAGTCGTTGGGCGGCAGTTCGCCGTTCTCACCCTTGCCGGGCCGGAAGTGGTAGCGGTCGCGCAGAGGGGACGCAGGGCCCTCGCGCAGGGCACGCTGGAACCACTCGTGCTGGTCGGAGGAGTGGTTGGGGACGAGGTCCACGATGATCCGCAGGCCCAGCGCGTGGGCGTCGCGGATCAGCCCGTCGGCGTCCAGCAGGGTGCCGAACATCGGGTCCACCGCGCGGTAGTCCGCCACGTCGTAGCCGGCGTCGGCCTGCGGCGAGGCGTAGAACGGCGAGAGCCAGACGGCGTCCACGCCGAGGTCGCGCAGGTAGGGCAGGCGGCTGCGGATGCCGGGCAGGTCGCCCATGCCGTCCCCGTTGGAGTCGGCGAAGCTGCGCGGGTACACCTGGTAGATGACCGCGTCCCGCCACCAGTCTCTGGACGCGCCGGCGCCGGCCTCGTGAGCGGTGGCGTCGGCGGCGGGCCGGGAGGTGTCGGCCAGGTTCTGGGTCATGGACGGTATCCCTTGGGACTAGAGAGCGGCAGGTCAGGACTTGGAGGCGCCGGCGGTCAGGCCGGTGACCAGGTGACGCTGCACCAGGTAGAAGAGGACCGAGGACGGGATCGCGATCAGTACGGCGGTCGCCGCCATCAGGTTCCACTGGGCGTCGTGCTCGCTGACGAAGGTCTGCAGGCCGACCGCCAGGGTGTACTTGTCGGAGCTGAGCATGAAGGTGGAGGCGAAGGCCACCTCGGCCCATGCGGTCAGGAAGGAGTAGAACGCGGCCACGGCCAGGCCCGGCCTGGCGAGCGGCAGCACCAGCCGCCAGAAGGTGCCGAACGGGGAGAGCCCGTCGACCCGGCCGGCCTCGTCGATCTCCACCGGGATGGTGTCGAAGTAGCCCTTCAGCAGCCAGGCGCAGTACGGCACCGTGGTGGTCGAGTAGACCAGGATCAGGCCGAGGTAGCTGTCCAGCAGGTCGAGCTCGGAGAGGATCGTGTACATCGGCACGATCAGCACCGCGATCGGGAACATCTGGGTGACCAGCAGCGACCACATCAGCGGCTTGTGGCCGGGGAAGCGCATCCGGGAGACGGCGTAGCCCGTGGTGGCGGCGATCAGCACGCCGAAGACGGTGGTGACGCCGGAGACCAGGAACGCGTTGCCGAACCAGGTGAAGAAGTCGGTGTCGAACAGCACCGTGTGGTAGTTCGACAGCGTCATCTTGTCGAGGATGGCGCCCGGGTGGAGGTAGTCCGTCTTGTCCGGGCCGAGCGAGACGTAGAGGATCCAGACCACCGGGAAGAGCGCGATGAGGCTGGCCAGGATCAGCGCGCCGTGGGACAGCGCGCGGGAGGCCGGGCTCGCCTGTCCGCGCGGGCGGACCTTGGGCGGCCGGCCGGCCGGCGGCGCGGGACGCGCGGCGGCGGTGGTGGGTCGGTCGGTGGTGGTGCTCATCGGGGGTACCTGCCTTCGTGGTCGCTGGGGGGACGGGGCGTCAGCCGTTGGCCTGCTCGTTGCGGGCCAGCCAGCGCCGGTAGAAGGCGGTGAAGACGATCAGGATGGAGAGCAGGATGACGCCGTACGCGGCGGACTGCGCGTAGTCCCGGGGCTGCTGGCCGAAGCCGAGCCGGTAGGCCCAGGTGACCAGCAGCTGGGCGTCGGGCGCGTTGCCGCCGAACAGCAGGAAGATCACGGCGAACTGGTTGAACGTCCAGATCACGCCGAGCAGCACCACGGTCGAGGAGACGGTGCGCAGCCCCGGCAGGGTCACGTGGCGGAACCGCTGCCACGGGGTGGCGCCGTCCATCTCGGCCGCCTCGTACAGCTCGGCCGGGATCGACTGGAGGCCGCCGAGCAGCGAGATCATCATGAACGGCACGCCGACCCAGGTGTTGACCAGGATGGCGGCCGCCTTCTGCGCCAGCGGGTCGTCCAGCCAGCCGGGTTCGGGCAGGTGCAGGGCGGAGAGCAGGCTGTTGACGGCGCCGCCGTCGGCGAGCATCAGCCGCCAGGAGAAGACGGTGACGAAGGTCGGCACGGCCCAGGGCAGGATGAGCAGCATCCGGTAGACGGCGCGGCCGCGCAGCTTCTGGTTGAGCAGCAGGGCGAGGCCGAGGCCGACGGTGTAGTGCAGGCAGACGCAGATCGCGGTCCAGGCGATGGTCCAGACGAAGTGCGACCAGAAGCGGTCGTACGAGCCCGGGCCCCAGAGGATGTCCGCGTAGTTGTCGAAGCCGACGAACTTGTAGCTGGCGGGGATCTCGTTGACGCCGATCTTGCGGGCGGCGTTGAGGCTGTTGGCGTCGGTGAGGGTGAGCCAGAAGCCCTCGGCGAGCGGGTAGAGCACCAGTACGCCCAGCACGATCACGACCGGCGCGATCATCGCGTAGGCGTACCAGTGCTTGGCGTACGAGCGCTTGAGGCGCTCCATCAGGCCCGGACGCGGATCGCGCTCCCGGCTGCCCTGGCCGGTGGCGCCCTGCACGGCGACTGACATGTTCGACACCTTCTCGGGGAGGTCCGCCGCCTCGCTACGGCGACTGCTGCTACGGGTCTGGCCGCCCGGCCCGCCGGGGGTGGCGGGCCGGGCGGCTCGGGTGACTACTTGGCGAAGCCCGGGAGGAGCTTGGCGTAGTCGGTGGCGACGGTGTTCAGGCCGTCCTGGGTGCCGGTGCCCTGGACCACCTTGCCGAGGTTGGTGCCCAGCGAGGAGAACAGCGAGCTGTACTCGGGCAGTTCGGGGCGGGGACGGGCGCTGGTGAGCACGCTCTGGAAGCCGGCGATGCCGGGGTCGGCCTTGACCTCGGGGGTGAAGGCGTCGGCGCGGGTCGGCAGGGTGGAGTTCTTCTGCGCGATGAACGCCTGGCTCTCGGCGGAGGTCATGTAAGCGGCGAACTTCTCGGCGGCGGCCTTGTGGGCCTTGTCCGAGCCGGCGTAGACGGAGATGTTGTGGCCGCCGGTGGGGGCGCCGGCCTTGCCGGCGGAGCCGGCCGGGACGGGGGCGATGCCGAGGTTGTTCTTGTCGGCGAACGCGGTGCCCTTGTAGATGTTGGTGATCTCCCAGGGACCCTGGATGATCGCCGCGACCTTGCCGCTGTTGAAGGCGTCCATCATGTGCGCGTAGGCGTCGCTGGTGACGTCGGCCTTGGCGGTTCCCGGCGCGGTGAACATCGTCTTGTAGGTCTCGATGCCCTTGACGGCCTCGGCCGAGCCGATGGTGATCTTCTTGCCGGCGGCGTCGACGGTGTCGGTGCCCTCGCCGAACAGGAACGGCATCGCGTAGTAGCCGTCGGCGGCCTTCAGCCAGAAGCCGTCCACGCCGGCCTTCTCCTTGACGGCGGCCGCGGCGGTCTTCAGCTCGTCCCAGGTCTTGGGGGCGGCGGTGATGCCGGCCTTGGTGAAGAGCTCCTTGTTGTAGAGCAGGCCGAGGGTGTCGGTGACCAGCGGGACGCCGTACAGCTTGCCCTCGTACTTGGCCTGCTGGACGAGGCTGGGCTGGAAGGCGCCGGCGTCGGCGGCGGCCGGGGTGCCGTCCAGCGGCTCCAGGTAGCCGGCCTTGGCGAAGGCGGCGGTCCAGCCGACCTCGGAGCGGAACACGTCCGGAGCGCCCTTGGCCCCCATGGCGGTCTGGAGCTTGTTCTGCGCCTGGTCGAACGGCACGTTGACGAAGTCGACCTTGACGTTCGGGTTGGCCTCTTCGAACTTCTTGACGAGGGCCTGGTAGTTCGGGGCCTCGTTGGTGGCGTTCGACGTGTCCCAGTACGTGAGGGTGACCGGCCCGTCGGCCTTGCCGTCCGAGCTGGAGCCGCTGCTGCCACAGGCAGCCATCGAGACCGCGAGGGCCACAACGAGGGCAGAGGCCGCGATGCCACGCCGCATGAGAACTCCTTGGGAGGGGTGGGGGTGCCCGAGATGTTGGGAGACAGGCGCATAATGGCTGCCTCGTGCCGACCGCACCGTTGCTGCCGTCGGGCTCGGAAGGAAGTTAACAGCGGCGCAATCGCCACGGAAAGTCCTTGCAGCAAGTTTCTGCAAGAAATGGGGATCGTTACGCCCGCGTGTCCTGGACGTGGCCGCACGGTAGTTGACAGGCGGTCGAGGCGTGGCGCTTTGTCCGTTTCATCCCGATAGGAACCCCGGTAATTAATACGCTGGGTTGCCGAAAGGCCTTGCAGCAGACTGGTCCCATGCGAATCAGAGCCGCCACCGGGGAAGACCTGCCACTGCTGCGCGAGCTGGAACGGGCCGCCGGGGCACCGTTCGCCGCCATCGGGATGCCGGAGATCGCCGAGGACGAGCCGCCCACCGTCGAGGAGCTGGCCCACTTCCTGGACGGGGGCACCGCACTGGTCGCCCTCTCCGACGAGGGCGACGAGGGCGACAGCCGGGGCGGCGGGGGCGGTGAGAGGGACAGCGGGGGCGACGGGCGTGCCGGAGGCGAAGGCGGCACCCCGGTCGGCTACCTGCTGGCCGAGCCGGTGGACGGCGCCCTCCACATCGAGCAGGTGTCCGTCCACCCCGGCCACGCCCGCCGCGGCATCGGCCGGGCGCTGATCGAGCACCTGGCGGCCACCACCGACGCGCCCGCCCTGACCCTCACCACCTTCGCCGACGTCCCGTGGAACGCCCCCTACTACGCCCGCCTCGGCTTCCGGCCGCTCGCCGACGCCGAGGTCACCCCGGGTCTGCGGGAGATCCGCCGCCGCGAGGCCGGGCACGGCCTCGACCGTTGGCCGCGGCTCTGCATGCGCAGGGAGCTCGGCGCGGGCTGGCTCAGCTGACGCCCAGCCTCAGCACCGTGGTCGAGCGGAACTCCTCCCCCGGCCGCAGCTCGGTGCCGGGGAAGGCGGGGTGGTGCGGGGAGTCCGGGAAGTGCTGCGTCTCCAGCGCGATCCCGGCGAACGGCCCGTACGGCACGCCGCTCGCACCGGTCACGGCGCCCTGGAACTTGTTGGCGGTGTAGACCTGCACGCCCGGCTCGGTGGTCAGCACCTCCAGGGTGCGGCCGCTGGCCGGGTCCTCCAGCAGCGCCGCCCGGGCCGGGGTGCCGTCCGCCGGGCGCGGGCGGAGCACCCAGTTGTGGTCGTAGCCGCCGGGCCCGGTCAGCTGCGGGTGCTCGTCCTGCACCGACTTGCCGATCGGCCGGGGGGAGGTGAAGTCGAACGGCGTGCCGGCCACCGGCTCCGTCCGCCCGTACGGGATCTGCCGGTGGTCGGCGGGGGTGTACTCGTCGGCGTCCAGGGTGAGCAGGTGACCGAGGACGTCGCCGCTGCCCTCGCCCGCGAGGTTGAAGTACGCGTGGTTGGTGAGGTTGAGGACGGTCGGCCTGCTGGTGGTCGCGCGGTAGCCGATCACCAGCTCGCCGGCGGCGCTCAGCGTGTAGTCGACGGTGACGTCGAGCGCGCCGGGGAAGCCCTGGTCGCCGTCCGGGCTGTGCAGGTGCAGCCGAACGCCGTCGGGCAGCGGCTCGGACTCCCACATCCGGTGCACGAAGCCGTCCGGACCGCCGTGCAGGGTGACGCCGCCGCCGGTCGGGGCGAGCGGGTGCTCCTCGCCGTCGATGGTGACCTTGCTGCCGTCGATGCGGTTGGCGTACCGGCCGACCACCGCGCCGTAGTGCCGGGCCGGGCCGAGGATCTCGGCGAGCCGGTCGCTGGAGAGCAGCACCTGGGCGGGGCGGCCGGTGCGGTCGGGGGCGGTCAGGGAGTGCAGGGTGGCGCCGAGGGTGAGCACGGTCGCCTCGTACGGGCCGGCCCGCAGCGTCCAGCGCTCGATCGCGGCGCCCGCGCCCGCGGGTTCGAGCGGCTCGCGCCGCACACCGGTCGCCTGCGACCCGTTCGCCGGGGGCGTCGCCATGACCTGCTCCTCACTGGCGGCCGCGGTGCGCCGCGGCCCCCTGGTACCGGGTCCGTCCGGGGCTCGCCGCCCCGTGGGCCAGCCTAGTCAGCGGGGCGGCGGCGGGGGCGCTCCTGCCGCCCCGCGCGCCGCCGTCGGGCTTCCGCCCGCCGTCGTACCTTCGCCCGCCAGAAGGCGTCCGTCCGTCGAAGGCGTCCGCCCGCCGTCGTACTTCCGTCCGCCGTCAGACTTCCGCCGTGCCGCCGTCCCGGCCGGCCGCGCCCTCGCGCCCGTCCTCGGTGCCCTCGCGCTGCTCGGGCGGCAGGCCGAGCGCCGAGGCGAGCCCGTCCGGGCCGCTGCCCGCCTTGCGGTAGACGGCGGCCAGCCGCCGGTTCACCAGGCTGAGGTGCACGCCCAGCTCGTCGGCGATCCGCTGCGGCGGCACGCCCCGCACGGCGAGCCGGGCGACGTCCCACTCGGGCTGGCTCAGCATCTCCCGGACGTCGCCGAGGCGGTTGGGCCGCAGGCCGTAGTTGGCCAGCTCGCGGCGGGCCCGGTCGACCAGGCCGTCGGCGGCGCAGTGCTGGGCCAGTTCGATGCCCTGGTAGAGGAACTCCTGGGCGTCCTCCAGCCGGCCGACCCTGCGCAGCGCCGCACCGAGGTCCACCAGCGCGACGGCGTGCTCGTAGCCGGCCGGCGACTGGCCGAGGTGGCGCACGGCCTCCTCCAGCAGCTCGACCGCCTGCTGGCCGTCCGCGATCTCGGCGTGCAGCCGCAACGCGGTGCCGATCGCCGAGGCGGTACCGAACCTGCGGGCGTCCCGGACGGACCGCTCCGCGTACGCGCGGGCCCGCTCGGGCTCGTCCTCGGCGAGCGCGACCGCGAGGTGGCCGGCCCAGGGCGCCCAGACGGTGTTGTGCCAGCCGCGGGCGTCCAGCTGGGCGCCGGCCTCGGTGAGGGCGGCGGCGGCCCCGGCTTTGCGGCCCTTGGCGAGCAGCAGCTTGCCGTAGAGGGAGGCCGCGTCGGGCAGCACCATCGCGGTGGCGTGGTACGGCGGGCTGAAGCCGAACCCGATCGCGAGGTCCCAGGCCTCGTTGGTGCGGCCGCGGGCGATCAGGGTGTCCACCAGGACGCCGACCGCGTCCCAGGCGAGCGGCAGCTTGGGGCCGATCCGCTCGGAGAGCCGCAGGGCCCGGCGCAGGAAGTCCTCGGCCTCGGCGAGCAGGCCGCGGCGGAACCGGGCCAGGCCCATCAGGAAGTACGCGAAGCCGCGGTGGGCACCGCTCCAGCCGGCGATCTCGAACTGGACGATGGCGTCGCCGAAGAGCCGCTCGGCCTGCGCGATGCGGTCGCTGTAGGTGTACGAGAGACCGAGCGTGGCGGGCAGTTCGAAGCCCCAGGTGCTGTCCGTCCAGCCGAGGCCCTTGGGCAGCCGGCCCTGGTCGAGGACCTGGTCCGCGTGGCGCAGCACCTCGGCGGAGGGCTCGCCGCGCAGGGTGAGGTCCCAGGCGCGCAGTGCGAGGACGGCCCGGTCGGCGGCCTCGCGGCCGGTGAGGCTGCGGCAGAGCTCGCCCAGCCGCTCGGAGCGGGCCGGACCGTCCTCCTCGGACTTGCGGTAGGCGTGCCACATGAGAACGCGGCGGCCTCCAGCCGGAGCCGGCCCGCGGAGTCGTCCTCCGTCTGCTCGGCCTCGTCCTGGCAGACCCGCGCGGCCTCGCCGAGCTGGCCGCTGTGCGCGAGGACCTCGGAGAGCCGGAAGGTGGCGTCGACCCGGAGCGAGGGGCGCAGTGGTCCCTCGTCGGGATCGAGGGCGAGCTTCAGCTGGTTGACGGTGGCCATCGGGTCGGTGAGCAGCGCGGAGCAGCCCAGCTCGTACAGCACCTCGGCGCGGATGTCGTCGTCCGGCGGCTCGGCGAGGGCGCGGTGCAGGCAGCGCTGGGCGGCCTCGGGCGCGCCGATCAGCAGGTGTTCCTGGGCGGCCTTGCGCAGCTTGCGGACGGTGCGGTCGTCGCCCTCGCCGGGGAAGGTCTCGACCAGGTGGCGGGAGGCGGCGAGCAGTCCGAGCCCGGCGTTCTCGATCTCGGCGGCGGCCACCCCGTGCATGCCGGTCTTGGTGGACTCCTTCATGGTGTTGTAGATCGAGCTGCCGATCAGCGGGTGGACGAACTCCAGGTTCCCGTTCGGCGTCTGGGTGAGGACGCGCTGCTTGCGCAGCTGCTTGATGGACTCGCGGGAGGCCTCGGGGCTCTGGGTGGAGATCCGGGCGGCGAGGTCCGGCCGGATGTCGGTGCCGAGCATCGCGCAGGCCCAGGCGAACCGCAGGGTGCTGGCGCCGAGCCGCTCCAGCCAGCCGGTGAGGGTCGTCCCGGTGGCGTCCACGGCGAGTTCCCGCAGCTGTTGGGAGTTCTCCTCGACCGGGTCGAGCTCCTGGTCGCGCACCTGGTTCAGCAGGGCGACGGCCTCGAACGGGTTCCCGTTGACGACGTTCCAGAACTCGTAGCAGAAGGCGTCCTCGGCCTTGTCGCCGAGTTCGGCGCGGACCATGTCGGTGACCGAGACCAGGGTGAGCCGGCCGAGTTCGTGCCGGCGGGTGGCGAGGGAGGTGACGGCGGCCTGGTGCTCCTGGGCCTCGGGCTGCCAGTCCGCGATGTCGTCCCGGTAGGCGAAGACCAGCAGGACGGGCAGCTCGCTCGCGCGGAGGGCGAACGAGGCGAGCCAGGCGAGCGATTCGAGGTCGGACCAGTGCAGGTCGTCGACGATCATCACCAGCGGCGCCCGGCGCGGGGCGAGCTGGGTCAGGACGTAGTCGAGGCCGTCGCGCACGCCCTGCGGGTCGAGGCGGCGGGCCCCGGCCTTCGGCTGCTTGAGCCCCATGGCCGGACCGACGACCTCCTCCCAGGTGCCCATGACCTGCCGGAACTCGGCGGGTTCGAGGCTGCCGAGGACGGGCTGGAGCAGCTGGCGCAGGACGTGGTACGGCTCGTTGGACTGACGCTCGCCGCCACGGGCGAACAGGACGGTGGCGCCCTCGCGGAGCTTGGCGATCCGGCGGACCTCGTGCAGCAGGCTGGTCTTGCCGATGCCGGGCCGTCCGGAGAAGGTGAGCAGCTCGCCGATCTCGGTGCCGCCGGCGGCGAACTCGCGGCAGAGCTTCTCCACCGCGGCCTCGGCCGAGCGGAGTTCGGCGTCACGGTCGCGCAGCCTGACCCGGTGCGGAACGGTCTCCGACTCCCGCCCGTCGGCACCCGCCCCCGCCCGAAGTTCGTGTCCCTGCTCGGTCACCCTCGCGCCTCCGCCTCGCCGTACCCTGCTCCTGGAGCCGAGGTTAGCGCCGTGGGGGGCGTGCTGTCGGGCATTCGCCCAGGCTGGAACGGAGATTGAGGGTTCGGACAGCTTGCCAAGGGCAATTGCCCTATATCCCTAACGTCCGATCATTGCATCGGATACTCTACGGCCCCCGAGCCAAGTTGATCTTGCCATGCCGATTTGCGCACCGCGTTCAGCCGCTCCAACTCGCCCTCCCCCACGACCAGCACAGGCACCACCAGCACCCCCACCCTCCGCCGCACCGGGAGTCCGATGTCTGACGACACCTCACTTCAGATTCCGTTCCCGCACCGCCGAAGCCCGCACGCTCCGCACGCCGCCGAACTGCACCGCGACTGGCTGACCCGCCACCCGCTGCTCCCGGACCCCTCGCACCCCTCCTACGCGCACTGGGACGTCGTCGCCCTCGCAGCCCTCGGCTACCCCGATGCCGGGCCGGACGAACTCGCTCTGGCCGCCGACCTGATGGGCTTCTACTTCCTCTTCGACGACCAGTTCGACGGCCCCCTCGGCCGCCGCCCCGCCGAAGTGGCCCCGATCTGCGAGCGGCTCATCTCCGTCCTGCACGGCGGCAGGCCCGACCCCTCCTCCGCCGTCGAGACCGCCTTCGCGGACCTCTGGGAACGCAGCGTACGCGGGATGCCCGCGCGTTGGCAGGCACGCGCCGCGTACAACTGGGAGTGGTACCTGGCCAGCCACCCCGCCGAGGCCGCCGGCCGGATCTCCGAGCGGCCGCCGGACCGCGACGGCTACCTGGCCCTGCGCCGCGGCACCGCAGCGATGGAGACCATCTTCGACATGGTGGAGTGCCTCGGCCACTTCGAGGTGCCCGCCGCCATACTCCACCACCCGGTGCTCCGCCAGATCCGCCAGCTCGCCGCCGACATCCCCTCGCTGAGCAACGACGTCCGGTCGTTCCCGCTGGAGGCGCCCCGCGGCGACGTCAACAACCTGGTGATGATCGTGCAGCGGGAGCGCCACTGCTCGGCCGAGGAGGCGTGCGCCGTGGTGATGGACGAGGCCCAGCTGATGGTCGAGCGCTGCCGCGGGCTGTACGACCGCCTCCCCGACGTCCACCGCGAACTGGGCCTGTCCCGGGTGGAGCGCACCATCGCGCAGCGCTACGCCGACGGCCTGGTCACCTGGCTCGCCGGATACCTCAACTGGGAGTCCCACACCGGCCGTTACCTCGCCGCCTGAGCCCGACCGGCTCCGCGCGAACCCGGACGCACGCCCGCCCGGGCCCGGGCCGGCCCTCGTCGGCGTGACGGAAAACGGCCGAATAGGCACCCTCCGTGGAAGCGTTCTGTACGGACCGTAGCCGCGCCCGCCGTCCGCGGCTAGGGTGCCAGACGGCGGGCGCCCCGGCGGCGCCCGGCCCATGTGCGTGTCCGCACCCTCCGCCGGACCGCCGGGCCACCGGTCCGCGGTCCGGCGCACCGCCCGGCCCGAGCGCGCCGCGGCGGTGCCCCCCGACCACGCGAGGAGGCCCCCAGAGCATGACGGTCTACCAGCCCCCCGGCACCCCTGGCTCCATCGTCAACTACCGCCCCCGGTACGAGCACTGGATCGGCGGGCGATGGACGCCGCCGGTCCGCGGCGAGTACTTCGAGAACCCCAGCCCGGTCACCGGCGAGGTCTTCACCGAGGTCGCCCGCGGCACCGCCGAGGACATCGAGGCCGCGCTCGACGCCGCCCACGCCGCCGCCCCGGCCTGGGGCCGCACCGCGCCCGCCGAGCGCGCCCAGGTGCTGCTGCGGATCGCCGACCGGATGGAGGCGAACCTGGAGGCGCTGGCCGTCGCGGAGAGCTGGGAGAACGGCAAGCCGGTGCGCGAGACGCTGGCCGCCGACCTGCCGCTCGCCGTCGACCACCTGCGCTACTTCGCCGGCGCGCTGCGCGCCCAGGAGGGCGGCCTGTCCCAGCTGGACGAGGACACCGTGGCGTACCACTTCCACGAGCCGCTGGGCGTGGTCGGCCAGATCATCCCGTGGAACTTCCCCATCCTGATGGCGGTCTGGAAGCTCGCCCCGGCCCTGGCGGGCGGCAACGCGGTGGTGCTCAAGCCCGCCGAGCAGACCCCGGCGTCGATCCTGGTGCTGGTCGAGCTGATCGCCGACCTGCTGCCGCCCGGCGTGCTCAACGTGGTCAACGGCTTCGGCCTGGAGGCCGGGCGTCCGCTGGCCTCCAGCAGCCGGATCCGCAAGATCGCCTTCACCGGCGAGACCACCACCGGCCGCCTGATCTCCCAGTACGCCAGCGGCAACCTGATACCGGTCTCGCTGGAGCTCGGCGGCAAGAGCCCCAACCTGTTCTTCGCCGACGTCGCGGCCGAGCAGGACGCCTTCTACGGCAAGGCGCTGGAGGGCTTCGCGATGTTCGCCCTCAACCAGGGCGAGGTCTGCACCTGCCCGAGCCGGGCGCTGATCCAGTCCACGGTCTACGACCGGCTGCTGGCCGACGGCCTGGAGCGGGTGCGGTCGATGCGCCAGGGCAACCCGCTGGACACCGAGACCCAGGTCGGCGCCCAGGCCAGCGACGACCAGCTGAAGAAGATCCTCTCCTACATCGAGATCGGCCAGGCCGAGGGCGCCAAGGTGCTGGCCGGCGGCGAACGCGCCGACCTCGGCGGGTCGCTCGCGGGCGGCTACTACGTGACGCCCACCGTCTTCGAGGGCGTCAACGGCATGCGGATCTTCCAGGAGGAGATCTTCGGCCCGGTCCTCGCGGTCACCCGCTTCGAGGACTTCGACGACGGCATCGCCCTCGCCAACGACACGCCGTACGGCCTCGGCGCGGGCGTGTGGTCCCGGGACGGCAACACCGCGTACCGGGCCGGACGGGCCATCCAGGCCGGCCGCGTCTGGACCAACTGCTACCACGCCTACCCCGCGCACGCGGCCTTCGGCGGCTACAAGAACTCCGGCATCGGCCGGGAGACCCACAAGGCGGTGCTGGAGCACTACCAGCAGACCAAGAACCTGCTGGTGAGCTACTCCCCCGACGCACTCGGCCTCTTCTAGGCCCCCGGGTAGGCCCCCGCGCAAGGGGCCCCCGGGCAAGGGGCTTCTGAGCGCAGGCCTCCGGCGCGGGTCTGCCGGGCGCGACCCGCCCCCCGGCAGGCCCGCTGCGGGGCACGCCCCGCCCGGGAGCACCGGGCCCGAAAACGCGGAGTGGGAAGT
>NZ_JBHJUK010000103.1:19734-34315 GCF_042266225.1 Kitasatospora sp. NPDC056181 | reverse complement strand
CGTGACCGTCACCGCCGCGAGCCTGTCCGAGAACGCCCTGGGAATCCGCCTCCTCAACCAGGCCAAGAAGACCTACCCCAGCATCTCCAAGAGCTGGGTCGACACCGGCTTCAAGAACGCCTTCGTCGAACACGGAGCCAGCCTCGGCATCGACGTCGAAGTCGTTCACCGCAAGTCCGACATCCCGGGATTCCACGTGGTCAAAAGGCGGTGGGTAGTCGAACGGAGTCTGGGATGGGTCATGCTCAGGCGACGCCTCGCCCGCGACTACGAGACCCTCCCGGCCAGCTCCGAAGCCATGATCCACATCGCCTCGATCGACAATCTCGCCAAGCGCATAACGGACGAGACCACACCAACCTGGCGAGGTACGTACTAGTAGTACTTCGTTAGGTTCGGGTTGGCGGTCGGGTTTCCCGCGTTAATCTCCGTGCCGGAATGGGTTGTTGACAGGTGCGGCAGATGCCGGTCCAGCAGCCCAGCAGGTCCTGGATCTGATCAAGGACCTGGTAGAAGGTCAGGCCGGCGCTGGTTCTTTTGGGTCGAGTCGTCGCAAGGTGAGGAAGGCGTGGGCGGCGGTGACGAGGGTGACGTGGTGGTGCCAGCCGCGCCAGGTCCGGCCCTCGAAGTGGTCCAGGCCCAGGCCGTGCTTCATCTCGCGGTAGTCGTGCTCGATCCGCCAGCGCATCTTGGCCAGGCGGACCAGGTGCCGCAGCGGCGTGGAGGCGGGCAGGCTTGTCAGCCAGTACTCGGTCGGGGCCTGCTCGCGGGCGGGCCACTCACTGACCAGCGTGAGTGGGGGCAGGACTCCGTCCCAGGCGGCCGGGCCGCCGGCCTCGGCCATCGCCAGAGTGCGGGCCGCGCGACCTGCCGGCCGTACGGTGAGGGCTCGAAAGCGGGAGCGCATCGGGCCCCTGGAGCCGTGCCGCCAGGTGGATCGACGGAAGGCCGTGCGGCCTCCGATGGTGGCCAGAGCCTGCATCGAGGAGGCCGTGGTCCGGTAGCGGGACGCGGGTTTGCGGCCGTTCCCGCTCCAATCGGGCGCGATGGGGACCGCGTCGCCGGGCTGTGCGGACTCGTCGGAGCGGACGGCGAGGACGAAGTCCAGGCCTCGGTCCGCGAGGCCTTGGCGGAACGCGGTGATCTGGCCGTAGCCGGCGTCGGCGACGATCGTCTGCGGCTCAAGGCCCCAGGCGATCGCCTCGTCGATCAGGTCCAGCGCGAGCCGCCACTTCTCCCGGTGTTCGACCTGCTCGGGTACCCCCGCGCGGGTTCGTCGTTCGGCGTCGGCGGCCCACTCGGCGGGCACGAACAGGCGCCAGGAGATGGGGACGGAGGCGGAGTCCGAGGCAGCGTGCAACGTGACCGCGACCTGGCAGTTCGACTGCTTCCCCAGGGCTCCGCACCACTGTCGGGCCACTGCGACCGACATCCGCCCGTCCTTGGGGAAGGACACGTCGTCGATCACCCAGACCTCGGGAGCGACCTGCGGCACCGTCTTGAGCGCCACGGCCCGCAGCACCGCCGCGTGATCCCACGGCGACTGGTTCACGAACTGCTGCAAGGCTTGCATGTCGCCATCCGGCAGCCGCTCCGCCATCGGCTGGATCGACTTGCGGCGGCCGTCCAGCATCAGCCCGCGCAGATAGCAATCACCCCAGCCGCGGGTGTCCCGCCGCGAAACCGTGGCGAACACCTCGGACACGAACCCCGCCAACTCGACACGGAGTTGCTCGATCTCCCCCAAGTCCACGAAACACAGAATGCCCGACCCTCAGCAGCGTGATCAAGCAGAGTTAACGAAGTACTACTAGGGCATCAAGGACAAACTACTCACACGAGACGCCCTCTAAAGATCCTAACAGAAGCTGCTACCAGCGTGACTGCGGGCTGTGGTGCTCGTTGATCGGTGCGTGGGGAAGAGGGTGTCTCGTCCGTGGGTCGTGTCGGACGAACTGTGGGGACTGATCGAGCCGTTGCTGCCTCCGGAGCCGCCGAAGCTGAAGCCGGGGCGTCCTCGGGTGCCGGACCGGCAGGCCTTGTGTGGGATCCTGTTCGTGCTGCACATCGGCATCCAGTGGGAGTACCTGCCGCAGGAGCTCGGCTTCGGCTCGGGCATGACCTGCTGGCGGCGGCTGGCGGCGTGGAACGAGGCCGGCGTGTGGGACCGGCTCCATCTGGTCCTGCTGCGAAAACTGCGGTCCGCCGGGCAGCTGGACTGGTCCAGGGCGGTGATCGACTCCAGCCAAGTCCGGGCCGCCCGACGCGGCCCAAAAGCGGACCGAGCCCGGTCGACCGCGCTCGACCGGGCAGCAAGCACCATGTCCTCGTCGATGGCCAGGGCATCCCACTCGCGGTGTCACTGACCGGCGGAAACCGCAACGACGTCACCCAGCTGCTGCCCCTGCTCGCGAAGGTCTACGCCGTGGCGGGCCTCGTGGGCCGGCCACGGCGCAGACCAGATGTCCTGCTCGCCGACCGGGGCTACGACCACGACAAATACCGGCGCCTGGTGTGGAAGCAGGGAATCAAACCGGTGATCGCCCGCCGCGGAGTACCCCACGGATCAGGTCTTGGCGTCCACCGCTGGGTCGTCGAGCGCACCATCGCCTGGCTCCACGGCTTCCGCCGGCTTCGCGTCCGCTGGGAGCGACGCGACGACATTCACGAGGCCTTCCTCGGCCTCGCCACCTGCCTCATCACCCACCGACACGTCCAACGCCTTTGTTAGGACCTTTAAGAGCACGGTCTGGTTGGCAGTCTGCACCGCATCGCGGCAGAGACCCTCTCATCGACGCAGGCTCCTGTCAGTCCGCTGAAGGCAGCGAAGCCGAAAACGGCCTGTCGTCAGACGCACTGAGCGAGCCTGACAAGAAGGCTGCGCAGAGGAAACTCGAAGCGAAGCCCGTGGCATCTCCCAACGACTGGCCCTGCGATTCAGCCCATAGGGCGGTTGCCCAGTACGTCGGCGAGGGTGACGGGGCGGGGCTGTTCGGGCGGTCGCTCAGCGGCGTGCGAGGCGGAGCGGCCGGTGGCCGCGGATGTACTCCTCCTTGGAAGAGTCTGGGGACGGTCGCAGAGTAGGCCTGTGTCCGCAGTACGGGCCGGGAACCCACGGCCCGCTCACCGCATCTCCGTCCCCGGGCAAGCGAGGCGGCGCTCGAACCGGAGGGCGGAAGTGTCCGAAGGACGAATAAACACCGGCGAGTTCGGGATATAGTCGGTGCACTTCGCGCCTGTGGGCGCGTGCCGCCCTACCTGGCCACCGCCTCGGGCGAACCGGGCCGCCGCCCGGACCACAGAGGATGCACCCGGCACTGGTTCTGGCCCTTCTCGTGTCCAGCGGTCTGCCCGGAGACATCGCGCGGTGGGATGCCTCTGCTCCCGGCAGACCCGATCGGACACGCATGACCGCCAACCGCACCCACCGCACGCGCCTGGCCAAGACCCTCGCCAAGAACAGGTCGATGCCCTACCAGAAGGCGCTGGCGCACATCGTCGCCTGCGGTGACGCAGGCATCCTCCCGCCCCGGCTCGACCAGGACGGCATGAACCGGGCCTTGATCGTCCTGGAGCGGCACCTGGACACGCCGGCCCCCGTTCCCGTACCCGCGTCGCACGACCGTCCGGTCAATGAACCGGCCGCCGCACCGGCGAAGACACTGCTGTCGAAGGACCCGCGGTGCGTCGCGCTGGCGAAGGCACTCCTGCCCGTTCTGGAATCCACCTGCCCCGAGGGAGCCGGTGGCTACGGCGGCTCCCTGCAAGTCAACCTGTCACCGGCCGATGCCGAGGCCCTGGGCGGTGTCCCGTTCATCCGTGCCGCGCTGCGCAGCGCGGCCCGCCGACTGGGCTGGCGCGTGCAGACCCTGGGACACGAGAGCGAGCACGTCGCGGTGGTGATCATCCTGGACAAGCGGGAGGCCCCGGCCGAGTTCGCCGCAGCGCTGGAGAAGTACCGCCGCAGGATGGACAGGGAAGCCGCGGATCGGGTGTCCGCGGTCTTCGACGGGAGGGACCCGCGCGAGCTCGGGCCCAGTCCGGTCGCCCGCCAGACCGCGCTGTTCTGGGCGGCGGTGGTGGAACCCTCCACGAAGACCCCGGTGGCAGCAGCCGGCGCCGTCATACATCCGACGGTATGAACTCCGGGCGGTAGGGCGCGGCTGATGTGCCGCGCCCTGCCGGCGGGCCGTCACCGTCCTTCGATGCACGAGGAAGAGCTGGGAGAACAGAAGTGAAGCGCGAACGCGGCACCAGGCTGCTGACCGACATGATCGACCGGCTGGAGGGCGGGCAATGGCCGCTGGGCCTGGTCGACGAGGTCTACGTCTCCGGGTCCTACGCGCGTGGCGCCCTGGAACCCAAGGACATCGACGTGGTCGTCGAGCACGGCACCGACAAGCGATGGCTCAACGAATCCCTTCACGCCTCCTGCTACGGCAAGGACTCCTACACGTCCATGAAGCAGGGCCTGCGGGGCAACACCCGGGGGATCTCTTTCCAGTTCCGCGGCCGGGACTCCCTCACCGCCGAGGGCTTCCCGCTCACCCTCCTGTGGCGCCGCGGCGAGCCGTTCGACCTCGCCCGGCAACGGCTGGCAGCGCTCACGCCGGATCCCGACGCCGGCAGCGCCCCGCGCGACCACATGCTCCCGGCCTTCGCCAGCATCGAGGACCTGGTGCCCCGGCCCGCCCGCATCGAACTCCACACCCGGCACACCAAGGGCGAGATCACCATCGCCCTGCTGACCCTGGAAGACGGCCGGCCCGGCGATCCGCGCACCACCCGGCACATCGAGCGGCGCTGGCTCGACACCAGCCCCCTGCGCAGGGCCGCGTTCGCGGCCTCGTCCTTCCTCGAGAATCGCGGCGGTGACCTGTCGACCGTCGTCCTCCACGGCAAGAGACTGCAGCGAGTGGCAGCCGAGGAGACTTGCTTTGTCGACCTGGGCTGGCACTACTTCCAGTTCATGTCCCGCTACCTGGACGACGGGCAGGCATGGCTGGAGGTCCCCAACCCCCACCGCACGAAGACTCTGCGCGCCCTGCTCATCGAACCGGCCAACCGCTGACCTCCCGCCTCGGCCGGTGCTCGCACGGGTGAGAACGGATCTTCAGGGAACGAGATGGTTCGCCCGTTGCTCGCGATCCACCAGATCCGACGAAACGGTACAGGTGGGCAGCCGCCGCATCGGCTGGTGTTGAGCCATCCGGAAGTCCTGCCAGAACTTTACGTCCGCGCGGTCCTCAAATACTGCCAGAACTTTACGCGGCGGGTACGTTGGATGGGTGCACCGAGCCGATCCCGACTTCGACGCGGACGCGCTCACACGCCGCCGCCAGGTCGCCGCAATAAGCATCGAAGAGCTGGCGTCGGCCGTCGGCGTCAGCCGCCAGAGCGTCTCCGCCTACGAGAACGGCCGCAGCACCCCTGGCCCCAACATCCTGGTCAGACTCGCCACGGCACTGAGCTGCGCCCCGCGCGATCTGATGCGAACTCAGCACACCCGTCCGACCTTCGCGGGCCTGCGCCGATCCGCTGGCCTCACCCAGCGGCAGATGGCCGTGGAACTGGCCCCGTTCCTCGGCAAGGACAGCTCCGCCGAACATGCACGCCATCGGCTGCATCAGCTGGAAGCCGGCATCACGCCTAGGGAGTGGCGGCAGGACCCGTCCCTCGGGGCGCAGGCGGTCCAGGCTTTGGCAGACCTGGCGCCGGGGTGGGACCGCACCGAGATCGCCCGTCTGCTCCGGTGCCCTGCCGCCGGGCAGCGCTCTGACACCAGCCCTGGCCGATCAGAGCCCGTGCCGGAACCGCAGCAGCAGCGCCACACCGGAGCGCAGAGCAGCGAACCGCCCCGCGGGTCTGCGGCGGCCCGCGCATGGAACGACCTGAACGACCGGCAGCGCCTCTATCTCGTCGCCGTCTACCGGGAGGACCAGGCGGCACAAGCCAAGGCGCAGGCCGTACGGGCGGCATTCGGCGACCCCGGTCCGGCCCAGGAATGGCGGAAGCTGCCGTTCACGATCAAGGCAGCCCCAGCACTGACCGGCTACACCGCCCTGCAGGACAGACTCCGGGAGGACAATGCCCTGGACGCCGGCGCCGGGTCGACACTGGCCGCTCTCCACCGCCGCGAGCTGATCGACATGTCCGAGGACCAGGTGGAGGTGTTCCCGCTCGGCGGGGCCACCAGGGTCTTGGTGTCACTGACCCGGGCCGGCCGGGCCTGCGCGCGGGCAGGGCTCGATGAACAGCGGCCCGCCACCACACCGAAGGACATGCTGTCGGAGTGGCTGTGGAAGAACCTGGTGAAGGTCGCATCGGCCGGCCCCGACGGTCTCGCGGAGGACGGGCTGTGGGGCAAGTCGAAGTTCTACCTCGGCACCGGCTTTCGGCCGGGCCGCAAAGCGGTGAGCCGGGGCTACATCGACTCCGTTCCTGTGCGCGACGGTGGCGGCCCGCAGTCCTACGTCGTGGAGTACCGGTGGCGCCTCACCGACGCCGGGCGGGCCCACATCGCCCAGTACGTGGACGGGTACCGAGAGCTGTACCCGGACGTCGAACTCGGCTATTTCGCACAGGACATGTAGGTCTATCACCCGAATGGGTATCAAATCGAAGATATGCCGGTCACGTTCGGGGTGAGCCGTAGAGTGACCCCGATGACCACGATCCGTACCGCCGATCACATGGCGATCCGGAACAGTGTGATGAGGGCCGCGTCCGTCGCGGCCGCCGCGCTGACCGACGCCGACAGCGACCCAGAACATCGCCTGCGTGCCCTCATGGAAGGCCACGGCCGGGTCCTGACCGCCCGCGGCCCTGGGCAGCCGATGACGTTCGACCAGTTCCAGCAACTCCTCCTCGGCGACCTGGCGGCACTGCTGCCCAGCGGAGTGCCGGCCGAGGAGATGGACGGGCTGCGGCTGATCGACGAGGACAACGAGTTCGACCCGGACATGTTCGACCTCGACGTCGAGCAGCGCATGGTCCTGCAAGCCCTGCGCCGTGCCGGATACCGGGGCCAGACGGTGGGCGTCGACGCCCTGGACCAAGAACTCGACCAGACCCGGGCACACCGGCAGATGACCAGCACGGACAGCCAGGACGACTATGTTGCGTGGCGGTCAGCGCTGATTGAGGAGCCCGCCGGTTCCGTGCGGGACCTGCGGATGCTGAACCTGCCCGCGACGCTCACCGAGTTCTACCAGCCGATCCCCTTCGACGCGACGTACGACCGGTGGTGGTTCCGCTGCCCGGTGTGCCGCTGGCCGATGAAGATCACCGTGCACGGCACGAACAACCGCCGCACCGGCCAGGTCCGCTGTTTCCACCGCCCGCACGTCGAAGCCGGCGCCTCGTACGAGTTCAAGATCCCCGCAGAGGGCAGCATGCCCCACCTGAACCCGGTGTCGACCGTGACCCCGGCACGAGGCAACGCCGCTGTGCTGGCCTGCGACCCGAAGCCGCCCACCCCCGAGCCGATCCTCACCGACGGGCACAAGGCACTTGTGCGCGGAGTGTGGCGCTGCACGACGATCCCCGGCCTCCCGGAACTGGGACTGTTCAAGGCACTGTCCGTTCCACACGTTCGCGACAAGGGAGTCACCGCCCACCTGTGGCCCGTCCTGGACTCCTACGACCTGCTGGTCGCCGTTCCCGACGGAAACGGCGGCTGCACCGAGTTCCGCGTGGACGTGAAGGACTACACCTACGCGACACTCCTCGCCGACAAGATCAACGCCGACGGCGGCGACAGCGGCGGCGCGCAGTGGCTCGTCGTCCCCGACAGCCGTGAGAAATCGGTCTCGATGCTCGACGCGGTGTGCCGCCAGTACGGCATGCGGGCACTCACTGCAGGGGACTTCGGCGCGATGGTGTGCGAGATGGTGGGGGAGCAGTGGACCAGCTGAGCAAAGCCCTCGGGTCCGCCTGGTGCGCACTCGCGCTGGCCGCGTACTACTTCCCCCAGAAGGACGATGAAGGCCGGCTCGCCGCCTCCTTCCAGGACGCGTACTTCTTCTTCACTGGGCACCTGGACCTGTGGGACCAGTGGCGGATCATCGACCACGCGGAGCGCCAGCGGATTTCCGCGGTCCTGCGCCACGCCCGCCAGGACTTCGAAAGCCTCGGTGCGTTCACCCACTACATGCGCGGCCTCCTGACCGAGGAAGCCGCGGCCGAGACCCGCACCAGCCCGTTCCTTGCCGTTGGCGACCCGGCCCGGGCGACCATGGTCGTCCCCCGGATTGGTGACGACATCCTCGCGTTCGTCGACCGCACAATCCAGCGCCTGCGCAGGCACGACCGGCCCCGACGCCCCTTCCCGCCCGCCGGGCCCGGCGACTATGCCACCCGCGAGACCTACATCGCTGGCCGGGGCCTGACCAAGGGCCGTGTGCGGATCAACGCCACCGCCACCTTCGAGTCCGGCGCCGACGCGGGCCGCCTGCCCGACGCCGCCACCATCCCCTACCGGCCCTGCCTCGAGCTGCAGGTCAAGGCCCTGCTGCGGCACGCCAAGGCCATCGACAAGGCCCGCTACCCCAAGAAGTCCGAAGCCAAGAACCGGTACCTGTACAAGACACTCAAGACCCTGTTCGAACAGCTCCAGTATGACGAAGCCGGCCAGATCGACATCCTGTCGATCACGGCCGGACCGGTCGAGGTGTTCAATGCCCCCACCGGCACGGGGAAAAGCGTCCTGGTCCGCGTCGCGGCCTCATGGTGCGCCATCCAGGACATCCCCCTGGCGATCATTCTGCCCAACGTCGAGGCGACCCTCTCCGCGACCTGGGACATCAACGGCGACCTGCAAGCTCTCGGCCGCCCGGAACTCGCCGCACCGATGATGTCGCCCTCACGCCTCCACGAGCGGGCCATGAAGGTCGCCGCCCGGATCCAAGGCCCCTTCCTCACCCAGCCCCGCAAGACCATGTGGAAACTCGGACAGCTCTCCTACGGCTGCGCCCTGCCGGTGGAAAGCACCCACCCCTACCCGCCGGGCCTGGAGAGCTGCAATCACCTGCTGCCCTTCCCGCCGCAGACCGGAAGGAAATCCTGCCCGTGGCAGCCCACGTGCGGGAAGTTCGAGCAGTACCGCGCCGCCTGCGAGCGGCCGATCGTGATCACCAACCATCACTTCTTCATGCTTGGCCGGTTTCCCATCGGCGTCGTCCTGGACGGCCGGCAGACCGGCGACCTGTCCGTCGCGAAGTTCCTGCTGCGTACCAGGACTGGTGTCGTCATCGACGAGGTCGACCAGTTCATGTCCTCCGCGGTCGATGCCTGCTCCAGCGAGATCATCCTCGACTCGCGCAAGAACAAGGACATCCCGCTGCTCAAGCTCCACGAAGCGGTCCGTGGCATGTCGTCGGGCACCGTGAAAGAGCTCAGCCCCACCCTGCTCCACGCCCGCTACCTGACGGAGTTCCTTCTCGCGTCCCTGTGCAGCGGCGACCTCAGGCTCCGCTATTACAACGGCCGCTCGGAAGCCTCCGACCAGCCCCAGGCAAACAGCAGCATGTGGCACCTGGCGGGGTCGAGGGACAGGCGCCTGATTTGCCTGCTCTTCCCCGAGCTGGACATCCCGAACGAGAAGGAAGTCCCCCTCGAGCTGTTCGCCACTCTGAACGCGATCCATCCGCCGGACCCGGCCAGGATCGGCAACGAACCCGCCGAGTACGACACCGTCCCCGTTCTCCTGGACCCGGACCTGCAAGACGCCCAGAACCTCCTGGGCAGGCTTCTGGCCTCCCGCGGAACAGACTTGCTCTCCATTGTCCGCACCGAGCTCCACGCCGTCCTGGAAGAGCGGATCCCTGATGCGCACCAGCGCAGCGAGACGATCGAGCTCCTCATCATCCGGGTCTGGCTCACCGAACTCGACCGTACCCTGGACGTCCTTCGCAACGCCACGGAGAACCTGCGCTCCGTGGGCCTGCCGTCCGCACAGGACATCGCCGCCAAGCTCGGCCCCGGCATCGGCTCGGACGTCATCCGCCACGGTGCCCTCGGGCGCGGCATCTACGGCTACCGGGTCACAGGCCTCGACGACCCCGACAAATCAGCGGAACTCACCACCCAGAGCCTTTCCGGGGATCCGCACACCTACACCGCCCAGCTCGGCAGCATCGTGGCGCTGGTCCTGGCTGGCATGGAACGCCCCGTGCTAGGTCTCTCCGCGACCGCGTACTTCCCCGAGGCAGTGCGCGAGCATATCCGCTCCCGGGTGAAGTGGTGGATGACCGACGCCGCAGAGGACAGCATCCGGGCGAAACCGCACATGCTGCGAAACGCCCTGAACCAGCCGATCCAGATCTCAGGCCTGCCCCAGCACCTCAAGCACTCGGCGATCACGGAGATGGGCCGGCGCCTGTACGAGGACGTCATCCACGACGAGCTGGAACGCCTCGCGGTGGACGACGAGGACCGGGCCCATGACGCGGTCGTCCTGAACTCCTACGAGCACTGCCGGTACATGGCCATCGGCATGTACGGGTCCGGCCGGTACCAGGACGGCAAGCACCGGGTGTGCGTCGCCGTTCCACCCGACAGGTACCGGCGGGCGGAGCTGCAAAAGCGCCTGCCGCTACCGCCGGGGATCATCGAGCTGACACCGGACGAGTTCGAGGACTTCCCCAACCGGGGGGAGATCCTGATCGTGCCGATGGCCAGGATCGCCCGTGGGCTGAACATCGTGATCGGCATCCGCTCGGCGATCACCTCGGTGTACCTGTGCACCAGGCCCCTCGCGCTGATGACCGATCCGGCGGAGTTGTACGCGTCGGTGAACGCGGCGGGGCTGAACGCGGTCAGTGGGCCGTCCGCGGCACCGGTGGAGCTGCTGCAGCGGACACGGGAAGCGGCATGGGCCCGGCTGCACCTGATCATGCGATCCGCACCCGGGTTCGTGAACACCCACCGTGACCTGCAGAAGGAGATCGTCGCCGGAATGATCATCGACATGATCCAGCTGGCCGGCCGTGCCCGGCGCGGCGGTACGGACATGACTCTCCACCTGGTCGACCACGCGTTCCAGGAGGACTCCTGGCAGGCGGACCTCCGCTCGATCCTGCGCCGCATCCACCGGGACTGGACTCCCCAGGTGGCGCGGAGGATGAACGACATCTACCGCGAGGCGCTGTCCACGTTCCTCGCCTATGCCGGCATCGACACGACCGAAGGCCGCTGATGCCACGTCAAGTGCCCACAGACGCGTAAGGGAGAACGCCCCGCATGACATCCGAGTCACCCGACCGATTCCGGTGCGATTTCGCAACGATCCGCTGCACCCCCGAGCTGCTCAACGAGACCCTGGGCGAATCGTCGGTGGTGGTCCGCGAGTTCGACGAGGAGACTTCGAAGTTGTGGAGCCGCTTCGAGGAGACCTACCGCGGGCGCAGAGGCAAGGATGAGGTTCAGGCACCGTACTCGGTCGTCTCCACGGTCCTGAGGGCCATGTATGGCGGCTATGTCCACTTCGACCCGAAGAACCGCGTCCTGGCCAGTATGGAACCGATTGATGACGTCGACCTGCTGCATGTGATCACGTTGATGTCACGCAGGGCGCTCGGCACCCCGATGGATAACATCGGCCTGGACAACCCGCCCAAACTCGCCGAGCTCATGGCCAAGGCACCAGGCAGAACCCTCAAACTCGCCGACCACCTCAAGCGGGAGGGCAACGCCCAGCCCGATGCCGAAAGCTGGGTCTACCGGACGGTGACGTGGGAACTGGCCCGGTTCCTGGCAAACGAGACATGGAACGTCGACGGTCAGAAGGTCACCTTTCGGGCGGACAGCACCGGCGGTCTGGTCTCCCTGGCCAATCCGTGGGCCAACGAGACGGCAACAGCGTTCGCTGTCCCGCGCGTGCGCCTCACGATGAAGACGATGGAGCACGTCAGCGATCCGCTGATCCTGGTCTCGTCGCAGGCGACGCGGATCAAGGACAGACTGGCGTTCGCCCGCAAGGTGCTCGTCCCGCAGGCCGATCCGGCGCTGCCGCTTCTGGAAGTGGAGCTCGACGGACGAGGGAAGGTCCGCTACATCAACGCCATGGCGCTGTCGGTGCTGGCCAAAATGCAGATGGACAACACCCCACTGCGCGTGATCCACCAGCGCTCCGAACAGGAGAGGAACGCTTACGAAGCGGCAACGCGCACTGAGGTGTCCGAGCTGGCACCGATCGACCTGCTGAAGGCCCCTGCCGACTCGCCCGCCGACCTGTCCGCCGGCCTGAACGGTGACCTCTTCCCGATCCAGAGCAAGACCTTCAAGTTCCCGATCGGCCGCGGCGTCGGCATGCACCACATGCGCGAGCTCGACAAACACATCCGGACAGTCCTCGGGGACGGCACCAAGCCGCTGGCAGCTCACAAGACGGCGCTGAGTGGCTTCAAACGGCCGAACCCGAAGGAACCCGTTTCCTGCGCCGACGACGTCGTGCGGTCAGTGAAGTCGATGAGCTACGAGCGCCTGCGGCTCGTATGTCTGTGGGACCGGGACGAGAATCGGCTGCGGATGGTCAGCGCCCTCGCGCAGGCCTACGGCATCGATGTCTTCGACCCGGTGGACGGCAAACTGGTCCCGCTGCACGGCGACACGGTCAGCGCGGTGTTCTGGCGAGCCCCAGAGTTCCTCGGCCATGGGCCGGCAGAAGGCCGCGCCGCCCTCGCCCGGCAGATGGAGGTCCTGCGTCGTGACATGTCGACACTCGTCGGCGTCTGGGCGGAGACCGACCACGAGAGCGTGACGGGGGAGGACCAGACCGAGGAAGAGGCTGAGCAGAAGCTCACCGCGAAGGAGAAGCGGGCTTCCACGAAGAAGGCCCAGGAGGAGGACGGCAAGCACCTGTCCCACCGGGTCCTGGCCACGTTCGGCCTGAACGTCCAGTACACGAGCGCTCTCAAGCGGGCCAAGCCCGCCAAGACGGACAAGAAGGAACGCGACCACCAGGCACTCATGTCGCTGCAGGACCTCTACCGCAGCCTGGGGATCATCGACCGGCGCATCGACGCGGTCATGCGGGACAAGATCGGCCGTCACAAGCCCACCGGCGTCGCACGCTGCGGCATCCACGTACGCCGCCAGTCCAAGCGACCGGGCGAGAAGCAGGCGAAGATCTGCATCACCGCATCGGTGATGGTCCCGCCCACGCACCCGGACGAGGCGTGGACATTGCACGGCTGGTCCTACACGGCCCCCAGGTGGCAGCCCTACGACCGGGCGCAGCCCGCCTTCCACGCCCTGGATTACCCGGAAGGAAAGCTCACTGCGTTCGTCGACGACAATGCCGGCTACAAGAAGGTCGCCGCCGAGATTGACCAGGCACTGTCCGACCTGTCCGACTACCTGGGCCACATGCCGTACACCGTGACGGTGGACGCGGTCGCCACCCGGCGCCTGTGGGAGGGCCTGCACAACAGGCGGCAGAGCGAGGACAGCGGCGACTCCACAACGTGGCTGCCGGGCAGCACACTTCCCGCGAAGGACCGCCCGATCGGCATCGTCCGGATCAACGTCGACATGAACGAGATGCCACGCCCGGTCGGTATCAGCCGCATCGACACCGAAGGACAGGTCATCGCCTTCCAGAAGCGGACCGACATGCTGTTCGAGGTCGCCACAGACCTCGGGACGCCGACATGGGTACTGGTCACGACGCCCCACCAGTTCGACGGCAACGGTGCGGGACGCCTCGGTGAGGACAAGACCCGGTGGACCGCCAACCACGGAGTCAAGCCGGACAAGAAGAACGGCATCAAGGGCGAGAAGAACGAGGTCGCCAAGAACTGGTACACCATGACCGCCACAGGCATCTACCCAGTGGCCTTGGCGGACGGTGTCGAGGGCGAGCACCTCGTGAACGCGACAGCCCGGATGGCGACCCACCCGCTGGCATGGGGCAACCGGACGAAGTATCCGATCGAACTTCACGCCGCGGTGCAGATGGACAAGGACCATCCGCAATACCGGCGCACGGCACCGGACCAGGACAGCGACCTCGGTGATCCGGCCGACGAAGACGGCGAGGGCGAGCAGTAGGAATGGCTTCACGGAGGCCTCGATCGACTGGGGCAGTGCGGCGGGCAGTCCTGGAAATTACACGGAATTCGTTGTCAATTTCATGCGACCGGGGGGGATGAAATGGGTCCGGAGGAATGTAGGGCAAAAAAGAGAAAGTCGCCCGTGCTCTTCAGAGGTGCTGGATGCGCGATGGTTTGGTTATTGGTGTCCTACGGCTACTAGTGTCAGAAATTGGCCCGAGGGATGACCTTGGAGCCATGGCATTCGGCGTAGTTGGGTGCATGCATGATGCTTTTGATATGTCATTGGGTGAGGCGAAGCGAATCTTGCGGTGGCATGCCATCGGAGGGGACCTCTCGGACGCGGAGATCGAACAGCGGATCGGTACTCTAGTGCCTCGCGAACTAGACTCCTGATACCTGTTTCTCCTTCTGAGGGAAGAGTGTGGGCCGCGCGGGGGTTTGGGCCCGGGCCACCACCGTTTTTGGCGCGACCCCGCCCGGGCGGCGGGGGGGCGGGGGGGGGGCCGGTACGGGGCGCGGAGGTG
>NZ_JBHJUK010000103.1:1687-19724 GCF_042266225.1 Kitasatospora sp. NPDC056181 | reverse complement strand
GCACCTGTGGGCGGGGTTTATCAAACTGCGTTTGGTTACTCTTGTCCCTGGATAAATATACCCCTTATACGTTTTTCTCCTTCTGTGGTTAGTGTGTGGGCCTGGGGGTGGTTTCCGGGCGCCCCACAACGTTTGTGGACGCTCCCGGGCCTGGCCTGCGTGGGAGCGGTGGTGCTACTGATTCCCAATGAAGTTGTCAAGCCCGATTGGTGACTCGCTGTGAGCGGGTCAGCCCAGCGCGACGGGGTTGGGTGGCGGGGTGATCTCGAAGCTGCGGCCGTCGCGTATGAGGGCCCACAGGACGTTCAGGCGGCGTCGAGCGAGGGCGATGACGGCCTGCTTGTGGGTCTTGTTCTCGGCTCTCTTGCGGTCGTAGTAGGCCTTCGAGGTTGGGCAGCATCGGGCGGCGACCTGCGCGGACATGTAGAAGACACGTAGCAGTCGACGGCAGTAGCGGCGGGGTCGGCGCATGTTGCCGCTGATGCGTCCCGAGTCTTTCGGGACCGGGGCCAGGCCGGCGACGCCAGCGAGACGGTCGGGGCTGCCGAAGACACTCATGTCTCCGCCGGTGTGGGCAACGAACTCGGCGCCCAGGACGGGGCCGATACCGGGCATGCTCAGGATGACCTCGGCGTGCGGGTGCTCGCGAAACCGGCCCTCGATCAGGGCGTCGGTCTCGGCGATCTCCTCATCAAGAGCCGTCACCTCTCTCGCCAGCCTGGCCACCAAGGCGGCGGCCAGCTTCTCCCCGGGGACGGCGGTGTGCTGGGCCTGGGCGGCCTCGACCGCAGTGGCGGCGACGAGTTCGGAGTTGCGGACCTTGCGGTTCTTCAGCCACTCCGCAAGACGGTTCCTGCCGATCCGGCGCAGGGCAGCCGGGGTCTGGTAGCCGGCCAGCAGTACCAGAGAGGCCTTCGAGGTGCTGTAGTCGAAGGCCCGCTCCAGGGCCGGGAAGTACTCCAGCATCTGGGCCCGCATCCGGTTGATCGCCCTCGTGCGGTCGGCAGCCAGGTCGAGGCGGCGCGAGGTGAGGATCCGCAGGTCCACGGCGATGTCGTCGCCGCGGTGCATTGTCTGGAGGTCGCGGCGCATGCGGGCCTGGTCCGCGATGACGAAGGCGTCCTTCGCGTCTGTCTTCCCATCACCCCGGTAGGAACCAGAGGCGTGGTGGACAGTGCGGCCGGGGATGTAGAGGACCTTCTGCCCGTTGTCGGTCAGCAACGCGATCATCAGCGCGGCACCGCCGGAGTTGAGGTCGATCGCCCACGTCACAGGCTCGCCCTCACTCAGCGCGAGGACATCGACGATCAGTTTGAGCAGCACAGCCTCGTCGTTGGCCACCCGCTGCGACAGTCTGCGCCGGCCGTCCGAGTCGAGCACCACGCAGTGATGCTCGGCCTTGCCCGCGTCCGTTCCGGCCCACAATTCGGGCACGGCCACCTCCGAAGTGGTTCCTGTATTGGTCCCAGCAGACGACCTCGCCAGCATGTCCTTACCAAGCGATCGTGTCGCGCATCCCAATCAGTGGCCGAGTCGTCGCGGGGCACCGGGCGGCCAATCAGTAGAAGCCACTCCTGCGGCATGAACTTGACAGCCACACCCGGTGCCCCTGGGTGTCCCGATCCTACGAGTGACCGGAATCAACCCATGAACAACGTAAGGAACTTGAATGAGCGTTGTCGGGCTGGCTGGGTCAGCTGCTGACCCGCCAAGATGTACGTCTGGCGGAGCGTGAAGCGGATCTGGTGGCCTTGTTTTGCGAGCTCGATGATCCCGAGTGGCTGGAGTGGCCCCCGGACTACGACCGTGGCGCGACCGGTGCGCTGTTCGGAGGCCTTGTGTCGCAGCTTGAGGACGACTGCGCCACGCGATGTGCGACCGAGCGAGACGCCCAGGACTCCAGTGAGTACGGGCGTGTCACCGTACCGGCGGATGCGACCGTGTGCGGGACTCGGATCGTCGTTTGCGTGAGCAAGTTCGGGTCGTTGGCCCTGGTCTGCGCGGATAACCCCGGTGCCTTCATAGGCACCGGGGAAGCGCAGGCCGAGGGCGAGTTGGACGCCGGGGATCTGGGCAGGGTCAATCGGGCGTTGGCCGACCTCGGGTACGCGATCGTTCCCGAAGAACTACTGGAGTGCGACTACGACGGGCCGAGCCGGCTGCCTAGGCACGTCCAGCGGCCCAGCTGGTGGCATCGCTTCTTCGGCAGCTTCTGACGACTGCGTCGCGAGGGACAGGCCGGTGCCGGCGAGGCAGCTGTCGACCAGGTCAGGCGGTACTGGATCTGCTTCAGCCTGCGCTTGACGGCACGGGTGATCTGACCGAGGTCGGCTGCGGCGAGGTTACCAATGTCGCGCTTGACCAGCGACCAGATCCCCTCTTGTGGATTCAAGTCCGGTGAATAGCTCGAAAGTTGGACAGTGGTCGACACGCTGCCAGGTCGGCGAGGTGGATACCGATTCCATGCCCGCCCGCGCATGTCGGCCCGGTCATCCGGCCCCGCAGACGAGGCGATGCCGGTGAGGCCGCAGGGCAGCGGCCAGATCCACGGCGCCGCCGGCCGCCATCACCCCGGCGAGGGAGACCAGGTCCTGGACGAGGTCGCCGAGCGCTGCGCCCGGCATGGAAGCCGCCGTCGCACAGACCGCGATCAGGGCGACCTGCTCCCGACCCTCCAACCGGGGCATCGTCGCGGTTGCCCCGGCTCCGAGAACGACATCGGCGGCAAGGTGATGACGCAGCTCCTCCGTGAGCCACCCCTCACCGCCGGGGGTGATCTCCCGGGACGTCACCTGCCGCACGGCTGCCGCCGTCCGGAGCAGGATCAGCCGGTGAGCCTGTTCCGGCTGCCGGCCGGCCAGACCGTCCAGCCACACCGCGGCCCGCTCGCCGACCTCGGCCGCAGCGTCGAGCGCGGTCTGGAGACCGTCCGGGCCCGGCAGCTCCTGCCTGTCAACGGCCAGGCGGCCGGCATCGGAGCGCTTCGTCGTACCCGGTGAACGGCCGACGGCCTGCCCAGGTCACGCGTCCTGTGCCCGGCGTACTGCAGGCCCTTCGGCCGAGCCGCTTCCCGCACCGGGGCCGAGGAGCCGCCGGTAACCGCTGCCCACTGCTGGGCTGCGCTTCGTGCAGGCTCCACCGCCCCGCTGTCCGTGGGTGGCCGTCAACCGACCCGCGGCCGCAGCATCGCGACCGGTACAGAGTTTGCAGAAATTCTGTACCGCGCTGCTACGGTGGCCGGTACATTCTCTAGTGCGCACCTGCCGCTCGGACTTCGAATGTGGGAGGCCCCGCTTTGCCCGCCACCGCTGACGCCTCCACTCCGCTTGCCGCGCAGGCTGAACCGGCCGCTGTCCAGTCCGTCCGGGTCCACCAAGCCCGGCCGAAGTTGCCGGCCCTCATCAAGGAGGCCGGAACGGCGCCGGTCGAGCTGGTACGCGGCGACGAGAGCGCCTGGTTGGTCTCGCCGCAGCAGGCCGCAGACCGGGGACTGAACCTCGACGGCGTGCCCTCGCACGGGATCGCCGATGCCCGCCCCGTCCTCGGTGACCTCGTCGCACTGGCCGCAGCCGGCGCCCCCCAGGTCCTGCGCCGCCACAAGACCCCCGTGGCGGTCCTCATCGCCGTCCCCACCTCCACCCCGGAGAACCCGACGGCCACCGGGGAGAGCGGCGGGACGGCCGGGGCCCTGCGCTCGATCATCGACGCCCAGGCGATCCTGGCCCTCACCTGCCCGGACCCCGCCGCCGCCCGGACCGCGCTCACCGCGCACCTGGACACGCCGCACCCGGCCATCGTGTGGGTCACTCCCGAGCCGGTCCGCACCCCAAGTGCCGTGCTGCGCCCCCTCTTCGCGGGTCTGGGTCTCGATCGGCTTGGTCGTCGTCCTCGGGCTCTGGGCGACACGGCGGACATGATCACCGCCGAGCTCGGGCGCCGCTCCTGCCTGGTGGTCGTGCTCGATGCCCACCGGCTGTCCACCGAAGCGCTGGAGTCGCTGGGCAGCCTGTGGGCCCATGCGCACTTCCCCTTGGTTCTGGCCGGGACGGAGCACCTCGACAGCGTCCTCGCGCGCCCCGCGCTGGCGAGCCTGAAATCCCACGTGCAGCGTCATCGCCTGCCCGCCCCTGTGACCGCAGGCGCGGACCCGGAGGCAGCTTCCCCGCCGGCCGGCGCCGACACCCGCGCCGACAACCCGGCGGCGACCCCGCCCACTCCTCCCACCGACACCGCTGCGGGCGTTGGAGCAGTGGTTCCCGAGTCCCTGCCGTCACGACGCCGCCGGATCACCCCGCTCGGTGACGCCCTCGACGCCCTGCTCCCCGCCGTGCCAGCAGGCGACGGTGACGCCACCGCACACGGCGCGGGGGAGGGGCTGCCGACCGGGATCCACGTCCTCGACACGGCACTGGGCCGACTGCAGCCCGGCCGCTTCTACCTTGTGGCAGGCGCTCCCGGCACCGGCTCCAGCCTCATCGCCACCGCGGCAGCCCGCGCCACCGCCCTCACCCTCGGCCGCCCAGTCCTCTACGCGGCCTCCGGTCTGACCCGCGCCGACGTCGCCGCCCGCGTGATCGCCGCCCAGACCCCCGTCGACTACCGCCGCCTGCGGGCCGGCGCCCTCGATGACAGCGAACGCGAGGCCGTCGCAGCAACCGCCGAACTCCTCACCGCCGCCCCGCTGCTGATCGACGACGGCACCGACCTGGACGCCGCAGCCCTCACCGACACCGCCACCGACGTCCCCGACCTCGCACTGCTGGTCGTCGACCGCCTCCAGGCCGCCCGTGACCCCCGCCTGCCCCTGTCCGGCCCACCCGCCGTCCGCGACGCCGTCCAGGCCCTCGCCCACCTCGCCCGCACCCACCACCTCCCCGTCCTCGCCGCCCTCGACACCGACGACCCCACCCTGCTGCGCACCCTGACGGCGGACCTGACCCTGCTCCTCGAACCCCACCGTGGCGGCCGCGGGCGCGGGCACGAGGACCAGGTGCGGGTGACCATCACCGAGCGCGACCTCGGCGAACTCGCCACGGTGGTCCTCTGCGCGGACCTCGCCCACGCCCGACTGACCGACCCGGCCACTCCCGCCGCGACAGTCCCGCGCCGCGCCGACGAGCTGGCCGCGACCGCGCTCCCCTCGCCTGACGACCCGGCGGTCACGACCGATCCGGCCGCGGCCGAAGAACCCGATGCAGTAACCGACGAAGCTGCCGGTGACCGGGACACCGCAGCGACCGACACCGCCGTACCCGCCGAGGACCAGCCGGACCTCGTCGACCCTGCTACATGGCGCCCGGTGCCGACGAGCCAGTCCCGCACCGCAGCTCCCGCGCAGAGCGGTCGCCCGCGCCAGCCGGCCGGGCAGGGGCCGGCGACTTCCTCGCCCTACGGCGGCCGGGACTACGACTACTACCTGGAGATGATCAGCTCGGTCGTCGCGCAGGCGCTCGAAGAACACGGCGGCGACAGCGAGGACGCGATCGCCGTGCTGGAGGCCAAGGCGATTCCCAACGGTATGGCCCTGTTCGAGGCGACCCGGGTCGGCGGGAACTACGAGCACACCGTCTACCCGGAGAAGCTGTCCTTCCTGAGCAAGAAGACCGCCAAGGGCGCGGACGAGGTCTGGGAAGGCCGCCACAAGTGGGAGAACGACCCGCTCATGGCCGAGCTTCGGGCCGGCACCCGCCTCGGCATCGCCGTCGACGTCCTCGACACCAACGCCGCCTACCTCAGCGCCTTCAAGACCTACCTGCCCATCGGCGCCCTCCAGCACCAGCCGGACGGGGGCTTCGATCCCCGGCGCTCCGGCATCTACCTCCTGCCCAAGCGCCCTGCCTGGAACCACCCGCACCTGCCCGACCCGATCGGCAACCGGCACGAACCCGGTCCCCTCCTCCTGGACGACGCCACCGTGCGCCTGCTGATCCGCTGCCACAAGCTCGGCCTCGCCGAGGCACCTCACATCACCGAAGCCTGGACCTCCGGCAACAGCGAGAGCCTCCTGGAGAAGTTCCGCCGCATCCTCAACCTCGCCCGCGACACCGCCATCACCGAGGCCGACCAGGTCACCGAGGCATACGTGAAGGCCATCTACGCCAAGTTCACCTCCACCATCGGCGAGTCCAGCTACAACCGGGACTTGCGCCGTCCCGACTGGATGCACATCATCCGCAGCCAGGCGTTCGCCAACCTCTGGTACAAGGCCCTGCGCGCCCACAAGGCCGGCCTCACGATCGTGCGGCTGCGCGGCACCGACGAACTCCACGTCACCGACGGCGAATGGCGCAAGGTGCAAGGCCGTACGGGCGGCGTCTTCGAGGAAGGCCGCAAGACGACCCAGATGAAGCTCAAGAAGCAGTACACCCTCGGGAAGGCTGCCTGATCATGTCGACCGACGGATGGAAGAACTTCGGCAAGTACGGCGCCGCCGGGGACCCCGGCAACGTCCACGGCAAGATCGGCCTCGGCCGCGCCCTCGAAGACGCCCTGGAACGGATGATCGTCGAGGGCGGCATCAAGTCGCCCGTCACCTCCCGCCGCGGCCTGCTCGCCCGCATGCGCTACCTGACCGCGACCAAGGGCGGCCCGGCGGCCATGGCCGATGCCGGGATCACCGCCACCCCGGCCACGATCAAAGCCTGGACCAAGGGCAAGCAGCAGCCCCGCCCGGCCAACCTCGAGCTGATCGACACCGCCTACTGGAACCTGCGCGCCCACAACGTCCTGTCCAACCCCGGAGCGCTCAAGCAGCACCTCAACAATGCCGGCAAGGGCACCAAGGTCGAGATCCACCCCATCAACCAGGACCCCGTCATCCCCACACGCCGCCGCGACAACCTGCGCCTGCGCACACTCCAGGTGCGCTACGTCTGGGACGAAGCGGTCGACGCCATGGTCGCCGGTGACGAGGCGAAACTGGAGGAGATCTGGGACGACATCATCGCCGACCTGGATTCCGACTGGGGGGCCTACACCTACGTCCGCCACATCGGCCTCGGAGCCTGACCGCCTCCCCCAGGGGCTGGAGCCGGGGCCCTTACGTGGGCCTCGGCCAGGCCGGGAGACACCCGCTTCGCATGGGAGCGGCCGACCGCTCGTGCTCTGCGAAGGAGCCCCCGATCTGCCCGACCACCCCTCGAACGCGCCCCGCATCCCATGAGCCGGCGTGTCAAACAGCAAGTGCATGGGCCGGGCGGGACCAGGCGGCTACCTCGTCTCACGACTGCTGGTACTCGACCAGGCGGTCGTTCTCGGGGAGATCGCGCGGGGCTCGCCGGCCGGCGGTCTTCCGGTCGGGTCAGTGGCTTGTCGGGGCCGTGGCCTAAAGTGCAGCTTCTGACAGATTGACGCCGGAGAGGGGTCGGGCGATGACCGAGGCGTGGGACCGGCTGCGAGCGATCATGGGCGAGCCGGTGTACACCCCGGCGCAGGTGCCGTGGGGCCTGGCCCCGGCGGAGCTCGGGATCCAGCTGCCGTCGGACTACCGGGCGTTCATCGACCTGTACGGTGCGGTGAACCTGAACGGCGAGTGGGGCGTTCAGTCGCCGACGGAGCACCCCCGCGCAGTCGGTTCGCCGGGTGGGCTGGCGGGGTGGCGCTTTGAGACCGACACCGAGTTCCGGGAGCAGGTCGAGGGTGAGGACGAGTTCTGGGACCAGGAACGCACCCCGGTCTTCCCGGACCCGGGCGGGTTGCTGCCCTGGGGCGGGAACAGCAACCACATCTACTGCTGCTGGCTGACCACCGGCCCGGACCCGGAGCAGTGGCCGGTGGCCGTCTTCTGCCGTTTCAAGGACGGTGAGCTCGACCGATTCGACGGCGGCTTCGCGGAGTTCGTCGCGACCGTACTCACCGGCGGCTACGCCCATGAGGACGAGTTGCTGGTGCGTCCGGACCCGCAAGAGTGGGGGCCTCAACCCGCCCGGCCGCTCTGGACACCCGCCTACGACTGGACCGGCAAGGACTGGGGCGCGGAGTGGGGCATCACCTGGTACCAACCAACTGGGTCAACGGAAATGCCCTGGACCGGGTAACGACGATCGTGGTACACCACCATGACTGTGGCGAGGCTGCCTCAACTCCTGCGTGACAGGGGGAAGGGACGGCTCACGGCAGGAGAGACGCCTTTGCCGGGGCCGGGCCATACCTTCAGGATCGCTCGGGCCGGCGCTCGTGGTCGCGGTTCAGGCGCCGGGTCCGCGAGAGCCACCCGAGTGTGCGCTCGACCGCCCACCTGCGCGCGAGCACCACGAGTTCCCTGGTCCCGTCGGGACGCTTGACCACCTCGACCCGCACCCCGTGCGTCGCGAACGCGTCCGCCAGTGCCGGGCCCTGGTAGGCGGTGTCCGCCCAGACCAGTTTCAGCAGGCGTCCGGGCTCGGCCATGAACGCGTCGATCAGTTCCGGGGCGGCCACCGAGTCGTGCACGTTCGCGGGGGTGACCGTGACCTCCAGCAGCAGGCCGCCCGTGTCGGTCAGGATGCGGCGCTTGCGTCCGTCGCGCCGCTTGTTGCCGTCGATCCCGCGCGTGGCGGTGGGGCAAGTCTCCGAGCCGTCCACCGACTGCGCGTCCATAATGCCCGCACCCGGCTCGGCCACCCGCCCCTCCCTCTCGCGCTGCAGGCGACGTAGCCGCTGGTAGAGCTCGCGCACATAGCCGTGGCGCGACCAGCGGCGGAAGAAGTCGTAGACCTTGCGCGGGGCCGGCAGGTCGACGGGCGTCGCCCGCCATTTCGCGCCGTTGTCGACGACGTAGCGCACTGCGTCGACCATCTCACGGTGGCAATAGGCCTCGGGGCGTCCGCCCCGGCCCTCCAACCAAGCCGGCACCGGCATCGAGGCCTTGACCTGGTCCCATTCCGCATCCGTCATGTCGGACGGTAGTGCGGAGCACGCCGCCCCGCCGCGATTGCCCCGTACAGGTGAACGAAGCAGTCACCACGCCAGAGTGACCGAAGTGGCATCGCCCGGCACAGGAATGGTGAACTGGTACGGCAACGGCCCCCCTGGGTCGCAGGGTTGGTCTCGACAACCGCACTCCTACCAAGAGGCCCGTTCCTCTGCACCCACCGAGCGGCCAGCACGGACATTCGAGATTTCCTCAGGGAAGTGATCTTTCGGAGCAGTCTGTCGCGGTGGACACCATCACACCCCTGGCGGAATGGCGAACGGGTCGTACTCCTCGGGCATGAAGCAGCCGTAGTCCTGGAGTGGCTGCGGATCGTTCAGCACGATGTGCTTGCGCTCGCCCGCTGGTGAGAGTCCGTCTGGGCGGTCCAGAATCCGTTGGCCGGGGAGTCCGGTGGACGCTGGTGCGTCGGCTGCGAGTCGACCGAAGCGGTCCAGCAGAGCCCACACAGCCTCGTAGACATCGCGGATGTCCTCGGCCGCCCTCTCCTCGGTAATTTCAGGGGAGGCTTCGCGGTACGCCGCACGGGCCGAAGCGACAAAACGCTCCGGATCGACGATCACTACGTCCTGGCGCATCCGAACGCTGATCGTCATACCCGCCGTCGGGACTGGCATCTCATCCACCGGGCCACGGTACTGCGTCGGAAGCGCGACCGACCGAGGCATTCACAACCCGACCCCACCGAACACCACCCGTTTCACCACCACGCTCTGAATCGGTCATCCCGTTGTGTGGTGTGTGACTGTCAGGTGCGGGCTGCGCGGTCGTGGGATTGTCGGCGGTAGTGGGCGATGTCGTGGTGGAAGCCGATGACGAGGTCCCGGCAGCGGTAATCGAGACGGAGGTGGGAGCGTTGATCGGGACGACTGCGATGGCTTCCTGAGCTCGCAGGTCCCACAGTCGCACTGTGTCGTCTCTGCTGGCGGTGACGGCGATGGGGCGGCCGTCCAGCACGGTGCAGGTCACCGCGAGCACCGCGTTGGTGTGGCCGGTGAGGGGTTCGCCGACGAGGTGGCCGGTGGCCAGGCCCCACACCCGCAGCGCCCGCAGAGCGCCATACTGCACGTCGTGGATCGCGAAGACCTGATTGCTGCCCTCGAATGACATGAGACTGATGCCGCCCGCCATGCTGCCCTGGCCCTGCGCGAAGGGGCTTCGTTCCGGGTGTGGGCCGAATCAACGTTGCCGGCCAGCCACTCGCTCGCGCTCACCACGGCAGCCGGCGATGCACGGCCGGGAGTGGGTGCTGCGCCATGCCGCGCTGCTCGACCGCACCGCGCTGCAGATTTCCGCCTTGTCGGCCGACACCGCCGACGGCTCCGCCGCCGGGCCGGACAGGCAGCCCGGCCCGGCCGTGGTCAGTGCCGCCCTGCAGCTGCGGCAACTTGACCGGCACGGTGGCACCGGCCTGGGCCCGCTCGGCCCGGACGCAGCCGCGTGGGACGGTGAGGACGGCGTTCTCGGCTACCTGCGCCAGGAGTACCTGGCCTGGTGCAGCGCGCAGCTGTCCGACCTGACCGCGGTCGGGGCGGCGATGCGCGCCATGTCCGAGGTCACGGACGACAACGTGCGCTCTGGACAGGCGGCGGGCCGCGGCGAACCCTGGCCGCACGAGCAGCTCCTCGACCTCGCCCGGCGCAGGGTCGCCGCCTACACGCGGGCGGTGGGCTTCGGGATCGACGCGGTTGCCGACCAGCAGCGCGCCGAGCAGGAACTGCGGGAGTTGGAGGCCGCCGGCACGTGAGCGCCGGTTGCGGTGGACGTCCGCTTCAGCGTGGGCTGAGCGCGCACCGGGCGGCGCTTCGGGCCCTCAGCGCCCCACCGGCTCGACCGGGGCCGAACCTACCGCTCCCGGTAGGGGCAGCCCCCTCGCCGACGGCAGGCAGGCAACCGCCAGCTGCTCAGCCGGTCGCCGCTCCACCCCGGGGCCGCCAGTCGCGCTCGTCCGCCACCGGGCCGCTGCTGCTCACCCCGGCATGCCAACCCGCTCTGGTTGCGCGCGCCGCCGGGCCCCGTCGCCCGGCCAGCCGTGCAGGTCAGCGACGTGAAGGGGCTGCTGGAACCAATCGCCCGGCTGTCGGAGGGATCACCTACTCTGTCGCGCACACGGCACCAGGGGTGCCGGGCCAGCAGCATCGGAGTGGGTGCCGGGATGAGTGTGGATTTCTTCTGGCGGCGTGTGCCGTGCAGGGCACTGGATCAACTGTCGCCGAAGGAGCTGGGCGCGCTGGTGCCGCACTGGTTCGATTCGGAGTTCAAGTCCCTTTGCGAGGTCGGCATGGTCATGGGTGTCGAAGGCAATGGCTACGTGGTGCACTTCGCACTGACCTCGGGCGGGGTGGCTTCGGACGGCGTTGCTCGACTGCCGGCCTTCGGGGGCGAGCAACGGGCGGAGGGCGAGGAGGACCCGGAGTACGGGTGGGTCGGGACGGAGTTGTGGGTGCTCCGCCCTGACGAGGTGCGGGAGGCCTCGGACTTCTTGAAGCGCGTTGCGGTCGACGACCTGATGACTGGCTTGGATGCCGCGCTAGCGCGAGAGGTCGTGTCGCTGGGGTTCTCCAGGCCGTGGAGCCCGGCGTGGTCTGAGGAGTTGACGGCGGACCTGGGCGAGCTGAGGAGCTTCTTCGCCGCTGCCGCAGCCGCGGGCGACGCGATGGTCAAGTTCGAGTCGGCGTGACGTGCTGCCCAGCGGGTCGTCGGGCTGGCATGCTGGTTCACTGGGCGCCGAAGGAGTCATCGAGGTCATGCCTAGGACGGTAGGGGAGGGCCCCGACAGCACCGGGCTTCTGTGGCACCGCTGCGCCACCGTCCGACGGGAGAGGGCCTCAGGGGTGGAGGCCGACGGTCGTCAGTGGGAGCGCAGGGCGGCGGAGCGGGCGTAGAGGAAGGCCTGGCGGGGCGCCAGGCTGTAATACCAACCGGCGGTGGACGCGTGGCGGCCCATGGCGCGGAAGTGGAGGGCTGCATCGGCTCGGCGCTGTACGAGACTCATGGAGAAGGCGAGCAGGGAATGGTCCTCGGCGACGCGGGAGTGCGGCTGCGGGCCCGCGTCGATCCAGCGCTCCTGTATGTCGGCCAGGTGGGCGGGGAGGTGGTTCGGGTCGAATCCGTCGTCGTCGGCCAGCCACTTCTCCTGGTTGGCGAGGAACGGCAGGAGGGTGAGGGTGTGGCCCGCCGGTGCCCGGTCGGAGGCTTCGCGGGCGAATTCGGTCATCTCCCGGTGCGAGCCCGACCACTTGGCGCACAGGTACTGCAGGGCGTGGTGGTGCCCGGTGCGGTGCAGGGGGTCGCAGGCGGTCAGGGCTTGCCAGCGGGCGTCGAACTCCCGCCGGGGGACCTGCAGTCCGCGTGCCAGGTGCACGGCGGTCGCCCGGGGTGTGGGATCGGCCGGCGCCAGATCAGCTGCCCGTGCCGCCAGTTCGTCGGCCTGGCCCAGGAGCTCGAAGAACCTCGGCCAGGCGTCCTTGCGCACGTACTTGGCCTGGGCGCGTCCGCGGATGAATCAGGCGCGGGCGATGTTCGCCCTGGACAGGACGGTCAGTGCATCGGCGCTCCCGGGCTCCGCCTTGGCCCAGTTCTGCAGGGCCGGGAGCACTGTGGGACGGTCGGACAGGTACTGCACCCGGTGGTCCTTGAGCGCCCAGTCGTTGCCACCGGAGAGGAGCAGGTCGCGTGCTGGTCGCCAGTCGGCCCGTCTGGTCAGTGCGTCGGCGGCGGCTCGGAGGCTGTTGTCACCGTACGCCTTGTCGAAGGAGACCGGCGGCAGGAGGCCCAGAGAGAGTCGGTTCAGCATGGTCACGGGCGAACGCTACCGGGGGAGAGTGCGGACTACGAGGCCAGGGCCTGCGGTGATGCCGGCGGGCGCGTGCAAGGACGAAGGCAACGTGAACCGGGTCGTTCAGTGGAATCCAAGCTGCCAAGTGCCGCCGAGGATCCTGCCGCTCGGGGAGCGATGTCCGAGCCAGGCCTGCAGCTCGAACAGGGTCATCGGTTCCTTGGCGTTGTAGAGCCGGCTGGCGATGGTGAAGCATCCGCTGGACGCGACAGCATGTAGAGGTGGTTCTCCGCCCCGGTGACGCTGACCTGCCAGGTCGGCGCCGGCCCCGGGGCGGGACGGTCGTCAAGGGTGCGACCAGTACGGGTCGTCGGTGCTCGGGGCCGCCACGCTCAGCTGGTTCGAGTAGTCGTTCACCTTTCGGCGCGGGTGGGCGGGGTCCTTCCCGTACACCTCGGTGCCGGCGTAGTGGACTCCGTCCATGGAGGCCTGGAGGCTCACGCCCGGGGTGTCCATCTCCAGGATGACGAAGACGCCGTCGGGCGAGGTGGCGGAGATCTGGCGCTCGTCAGTCGGGAAGGTATCGGTGTTGGCGCCGACGAAGTTCCGGAACTTGCCCACGGTGTAGCCGTGTGCCGTCCAGTACTGGGCGAGCTGGTCGGCGAGGACCTTGTACTTGGACCGGTCGACCGGGGCCCGGAGCGACCACATGCGGTAGACGGTGGAGGTCGGCATCGGCTCGCCGTCCCAGTGGTCCGGGTCGCGGTCCACGTAGTACCAGCCGTCGTAGTGTGCGACCTGCGGGGTGATGGCGCCTACGGAGCCTTCGAGGGCGCTCTGGATGCTGTCCCGGGCCTTCGCGGCGTCCGTCCCGGGCTCGTCGTGCCGGGCGACCGGGCCGTAACCGTTCTTGAAGAGCCACGCCCCGGTCGCAACTGCGCCGACCAGAAGGAGGAGCACCGCGCCGACGGCGGCCGGTGTCCTGCGGGCCGTGGTGCGCTTGCTGTTCTCCATGGGCGTTGTCCTCCGGGTCGGTGCCGATCTGCTGCGGCGTTGACCAGGAGATTACTGGCGGGTAGTCCGGCAGGCCTGAGCACCCGTACTCAGATCCGTGCTCAAAACGGGAGGCGACAACGACGTGGAGGAGAGCCGCTGGTGTCCGCCAGAATGTGGCTGCGGCCTGGTGGTTAATGGATTTCCCTCGGGCAGCCGTGGTTGGGAAGATCTTGGTCATGGCACTGCTGGTTCCCAGGACACCCGAGCGTCCGATCGCTGCGGAGAGCTTCGTCGGCGAGTTCGAGACGCACGTCACCGTGGAGTGCGAGGGCGATGGGGCGGTGCGCAGGCTGGAACGGTGGGCAGCGGGCAGGGGCGTCGGCTTCGTGCACATCATGCTCGCGAGGGGGCGGATGACCTCGCAGCCGATGGTGACGCTCCGTGGGGCAGGCACCTTGCCGGAGCGGCGGCTGGCGGCGCTGGCGGTGGCGGATGAGCTCCGCACGTCGGGCTTTGAGCCGGTTCGGGTGAAGATCGAGGCGGCGCCCTGGACGCGTGGGGTGCCGCAATCGGATGTGGAGGCGGCGCGACTCGGTCCGGAGGTTCACTTCGAGCACCACATCAAGGTGCTCGTGCAGCCGGATTTCGACCGCGCGGCGATCGCAGCCGTGGTCAGTGGCCATGGCGCCCATGTGTCGTGGAACGCGCGGCGGGTTGTGGACGACGGTCGGCAGCAGCGGTTCGTGACCCAGCGCTGTTACGGCGTCGGTCTGCATGCGGCCGGCGAGCGGCTGGAACGGCTGGTCGCTGCGGTGTCCGGCGCCGGGTACGAGATCGCCTCCGTGGAGCGGGAGTTCGTGGTGTACGACAGCAACATCGCCGTCGATGACGGGTGGATAGGGGAGGGGCCGCAGAGATGACGCCGACATGGGAGTCCTTCGGTTGGCAGGCCTCCGAGGTGCCGAGGACCGAGCTGGACAACAGCCGGCGGGCGGGCTTCGGGGTGCCGCTGACGCTCCGTCCGGTGCGGGGGGAGGGAGTGGTGCAGCGTCCGATCTTCGATCCGGCGCTCAAGCAGCATGCCAACGCCTACCGCGCCGCTGACCCCCGGTTCACCGACGCGGTGGTGGGCGCTGCCTGGTATGCCCTCCGGCGGACGGCGCTGGACCTGGTACTGACAGCCATCGCGAGGTCCGAGTGGGCCGACCACCTGGTGCTGCGCGGCAGTGTGCTGCTCAAGGGTTGGTTCGGTGACGACGCCCGGGAGCCGGGAGACCTGGACTTCGTCGTCGTTCCCCACGATTGGCGGATCGAGGAGGAGCGGACCACGGCAATGCTGGACGGCATCGCGCTCGCGGCCCAGCAGGCCGCCGGCGCGGGTCCGGTGAGCTTCGAGGCCGCGGACGCGGTCAGCGAGGACATCTGGACCTACGACCGGGTCCCGGGCCGGCGCCTGGTCCTGCCGTGGACGGCCGACGGCACGCCCGGCGGCGTGGTGCAGCTCGACTTCGTGTTCAACGAGCAGCTGCCGCTCGCACCCGAGCCGTTCCCGCTCTCCGCCGACGCGACGCTGAACGCGGTCACACCGGAGCTGTCGCTGGCCTGGAAGATCATGTGGCTGGTCACCGACATGCATCCGCAGGGCAAGGATCTCTATGACGCGGTGCTGCTCGCCGAATCCTGCCGCCTGCCGTACGCGGTGCTGCGCGACGCCTTCCTCGCCGCCGAGCCACACTACGCCCTGCGCCCCGTGCGGCCTGCCACCATCACCGAGCTGGTGGACAGCGTGGAATGGGAGCACTTCGCGCAGGAGTACCCCGACATCCCCGGTACGGACGCGGAGTATGTCGAGCGCCTGGCAGCCGCCCTCGCCCAGACGTTCCACGGCACCGAGGACGCCGACGCCCAGGAGGTGAGCCAGTGGTGGCTGGAGCCATGGGTTGCGCACTACCGCGAACTGCTCGACCGCACCGGTATGCCCGCCGTGCAGCGGGCGATGGCTGCGGCCGGCACGCCGGTGGTCGTGGCCGTCGTGCTCACCGGAGAACTGCTCGGGCGGGAGCGGAACGGCCTCCAGGACCTCGTCCCTGCAATCCTTGCGGATCCCGCATGGGCCGACTGGACCGACTACTTCAACCGGGGGCGCAACCGTGAGCACCTCGACGAGCAGCTGAAGGAGCTGTGACACTCAGCCGCTGATGATGTCATCGAGGGGACAGTGCAGTCTCCCTCGGGCTCAAACAGAGCGGTCACCGGTTGGTCCTCAACCCCGTCGACAACGTGGCCGTGAACGCGTGGATGGCCGGGCACATCCACGGCGAAGAGGGGTGCGAGGGCAGCCGTGGCCCGTCCGGCCAGGGATTGGTCTCCCGACGGGCCCGGGCCGGATCCCGTCACCCGCGTGACCGGCCCGGATCCGGACGGGGGCGTTCAGTGAGTGGGGACCGTGTCCTGCTCCGCCGCGTTCAGGAGTTCTTCCAGGCGGGCCGTGCGAGCCAGCTCCGGGCACTGGTTTCGTGCCCGGGCCAGAGCGGTGCGGGCCTCGTCGTAGCGGCAGAGGGCGGTGAGCGCGGCGGCGAGGGTGCAGCAGGCGTTGGCGCGCCAGAACGGCGAGCTCACGTAGGTGCTCCAGCGCCTGGCCAACCGGGCGGCCAGCTCGGGGTGGCCGTCGAGGAGCTCGGCGTCGGCGGCGGTCTGCGTGTATGTGTGCATCAGGCGCGGTTCGGGTTCGGAGCCGTCGCCGGTGACGGCGATCAGTGCCAGGGCGACCCGGTGCCGGACCTCCCGTGGGGGCAGTTCGCCAGCTTCTCCGGAGGCTACCGCTGCTGCCGCCAGCAGCTGGTAGACGGGGACACGGCCGACGCCCTGACGGGTCTGCAGCAGTTGCCGGGCCTCGGTGTCCACCTACTCGTAGCGGTCCTCGGCGAGCAGGATGCCGGCCTGGGTGACGTTCACCCGGGCCGATGCGGGCACCAGGTCGAGCAGCCGACGGGCCTCACCGATCTGGCCCCGGATCACGTGCCGCTCCGCACGTACCAGGTCGGGGTGGCGCAGCAGGTGTTCGATCTGGTGGCGTCGCAGGGTGAGGCCGAGCACTGTCCACAGGGGGCTGAGCGGAGCGGGGTGACAGCGCAGATTGATGACGACGGTGGTCACCAACAGCGAGATCCCCAGTTCCCGGGCGAAGCCGTTCGGGTGTGTGGCGAGCAGTGCGCCGAGGCCGAGCTGCACGGCGAGCAACGCCGCGGAGTTCAGCCACAGGCGAGGGCGCAGCCAGGGGACCGGGGTGATCTCGATGAAGAGAGTGAGTTCGGCGGAGGGCACCAGGCCGATCTCGACGGGCACGCCGGCGAAGGTGGCGGAGGCAAGCCGGCGGCCGCTGCCGTAGCGGACGATGACCAGCCGGGCGCCGGTGGCCCGGTGGAACAGCAGAGTCCACACGTCGGGGAAGACCAGGCCGACCGCGACGCCGGGCAATATCCCGATCAGGGCCGTGGGATCGCCGGTCCGCAGGGCGAGGAGGACGACCGGGGCGAGGAGTGCTGCGAGCAGGCGCCAGGCCAGCCGGTGGGAGATGGGAAATGTCACGGGCGAAGCATTTCGGCAGGTCACAGCGAGGGGAAGTACCCGTGACGCACTTGTGACTCGTCTGGGCACGCCCGTGGCGCCGCGGTCCCCGGCCGGGGTGACCAGGGGTGTGATGCCCTGTTGTGCGGACTCGACGGTGCGGTGCAGGCCGGTGGTGGCGTCCTGGGACGGCCAGTGCGTGGAGGAGTGGCCTGAGCTTGTCGCTCGCCGTCGTGGAGTGGCAAGGGCACAAGAGCGACCCGAGCCGGGGCCTCAACGCCGGGATGTGAAGACTGCCATGGCGGCCCGGCTCCCACGACCTCGACTCTTGAACCGCTCCGGGAGCGGATCGTTCTCCAGAGGGTGCGATGCAACGGTCAAGGAACGACCGGCTGTTCTCCGAATCGGAACGCCGCGATTCGGAATTCTTTACCCGGCCGTTCTGAACGTTCCGAACCTTCGACCGAAATGCTGGTCACAGACGCGCTCCGGGCCTCCACGCCACACACCGTCACGGAGCGGGCAGCCATCGAGAAGTGAAGGACCAGCACGTGACGACCCCCGCTCCTGCCAGGCCGCTGACCGGCGTTCGCGTCGGACAACCCGACCATCACCGACCCACGACCGCGGGCACCGTCCCCGGGGTGGGATCCGCCCCCGCTCCGGCGCGGCCCCGCCGCCGCCGCAACGCACCGCGCGGCGCGGTCCCGGACCCGGCGTGGGAGGCGTGATGAGCGACACCCAGCCGGCCGACGCAGCCGACGCCGCCCAAGCCCGCGCCCCGA
>NZ_JBHJUK010000103.1:0-1588 GCF_042266225.1 Kitasatospora sp. NPDC056181 | reverse complement strand
GCACCGCGCGGCGCGGTCCCGGACCCGGCGTGGGAGGCGTGATGAGCGACACCCAGCCGGCCGACGCAGCCGACGCCGCCCAAGCCCGCGCCCCGGAGGGGGCCGAGCTGCCGATAGCCTTCGCCGTGTTCCACGACCTCAACGCCCAGCGCTACACCGACTACGCCTTCGCCCACCTCCCGGACGAGAGCGTCGTCCGCGACCTGGTCGACGACGTCTTCGTCGCCCTCGCCGAACGCTGGGACCGCGTCCTGACCCGGCCCAGCCCCGCCGCCTACGCCTGGGCCCTGCTGCGCCGGGTCGTCGAGGCGGAGTGCGCCCGCCGCGACGAGCACCTCGCGCTCATCGAGGAGGCCGCCTTCGCCTACGCGCTGATCGAACGGGGCAAGCGGATCCTTGAGCTGGTCGACGACTCCATGGTGGACGCCTCGGTATCGGCATCAGCGTGGCCCGCGCGATCCAGGACCTGCCCGGCCGTCAGCACGACGTCGTCGTGCTGCGGTTCCTGGCCTGCTACGAACCGGCCCAGATCGCCGAGGTCATGGGCATCGAGGACGTCACCGTCCGCTCCCTGATCTCCCAGGCCCGAACCCGACTGCAAGCCCGCCTCGCGCCGCGCCGGACCGTCGAGCCCGGCCGTTCGCCCGACGACGAGGAGTGATCCACATGAACCCGCTCGACCACCTGCTGGCCGGGGGCGGCATGCGCGCCGTGGCCCCTGCCCCCGCCTACGACCTGGCCGCCGGCCGCCGACGCATCGCGGAGAAGCTCGCCGCCCGCCAGGCCGGCGCCGCCACCGCGGAGCAGGACAGCGGCGGCCGGTGCCGCTGCACCACCCCCGCACCGCGGCCGGCTGCCGGCCCGCCCCGCCTTCCGCAGCCGCCCACGCACACGGACACTCCCGGGCCCGGCCCGAACGGCGAGAAAGCCGTCCTGCCCACGGACCTGGAGGGTCTGACCTTCCACGACCACGCCGAGCGCGATCTGCGCACCATCGCCACCATGATCATCGCCGAGGAGGACGCGGCGTCCTCCCTGCACCGGCTGATCAACGACCACACCGTCGAACCGCGTGGCGCCCTCGTCTTCGCCTGCCTGCTCTACCTCGCCGGGCGCTACCAGGAAGCCCAGTTCTGGTGGCAGTTCGCCGGCGGCGCCGAGGACGCCACCGCCTGCTTCTGCCTCTACCTCCACCACGCCCGCCTGGGCGAGCTGAAGGCGGCCGAACACTGGTTCCACCAGTCCGCCCGCCTGGATGCGCTCCCGCCGGACCGGCGGGCCGTGCCCCCGGCCCTTCCCCCGGTGCCGGACTACTACCTGGCCTGCCTGCCCTGGGTCGGCCAGTACCTTCTGGCCGCCGGCGGCGTCCAGCGGAAACCCGAGGTCGTGCTGCGCGAGGCGCTCGATGAACTCGACACCGTCCGTGACGCCGAGTACGGGCCGATCAGCCTGCCCACCGACGACCTCGCCGAACAACTCCACGACCTGGTGTGCCCGTAGTGGGGCCGCGGCGCCCCGCCCCCCCGCGCCCCCCCCCCCCGACGGGGCCCCCAAACCACCACGGAATTTCCCCGGCCCACCCCACGCC
>NZ_JBHJUK010000102.1:0-34711 GCF_042266225.1 Kitasatospora sp. NPDC056181 | reverse complement strand
CGGCGGTGTGCGTGGGCGGGGGGGTCGGTTTCACCACCGCGTTCTACGGCCGGGGTGCGGGCCCGGGGGGCCCGCTCCGGGCGGGGCCCCTCGCTCCGTTTCCGGGCCGCAGAGGGGGCGCAATGACCGACCAGGACTTCACCCCGGGGCTCACGCCCGGCCACCTCGGTGCGCCGGTCATGGAACCGGAGGGCCGCGCGCCCGGCGCGCCCCGGCCGCGCCCCGATGCGCCGGATCCGCACCGTCGGCGCAACGGCCTGGCCTGCGGGCTGACCGCGCTCGCGCTGGTCACCGTCTTCGGCGGGATCGGCATGACCGGGTACACCTGGCTGCAGGGCCAGAAGAAGCCCCCGGCCGCCGCCGACTACGCGGGCGCCGGCACCGGCGACGTCCAGGTCTCGGTGCCCGAGGGCGCCGGTCTCACCCAGATCGCCTCGGCACTGGTGCGCAACGGCGTGGTGGCCAGCTCGCTCGCCTTCACCCGGGCGGCGAAGGGCAGCGCGGCCGCCGCCGGGCGGATCCAGCCCGGCACGTACACGTTGAAGCAGAAGATGTCGGCCGCCGCGGCGCTGGCGATCCTGGTCGACCCGGCCAACGCCAACGGCCTGACCATCCCCGAGGGCTGGCGCGGCAACCAGATCTACGCGGCGATCGACAAGAAGCTGAACCTTCCCGACGGCACCGCCCAGAAGGCCGCCCAGGAGCAGGCGGGCGAGCTGGGCCTGCCGGAGTTCGCCAAGGGCAGCCCCGAGGGGTACCTCTTCCCCGCGACCTACAGTGTGACGGACGGCACCACCGCGGTGGACCTGCTGAAACAGATGGTCGAACGGGCCGGCAAGGAGTTCGCCCGCGACGACGCGGACGTCGTCGCTCAGACCCTCGGGCAGAGCCTGTACGGGCTGGTCACCATCGCCAGCATGGTCCAGGGCGAGGCGGACAACACCGAGGACATGGCCAAGGTGGCCCGGGTCATCTACAACCGGCTGGCCAAGAACATGCCGCTCCAGCTGGACTCCACGATCAACTACGCGCTCGGCCGTTCGACCCTGAACACCACCGTCACCGAGACCAAGCTGGACTCGCCGTACAACACCTACCTGCACGCCGGCCTGCCGCCGACGCCGATCGGCAACCCGGGGCGGCAGGCGATCATGGCGGCGGTCGACCCGGCCCAGGGGGACTGGCTCTACTTCGTCACCGTGAAGCCGGGGGACACCCGGTTCACCGACAGCTTCGAGGTGCAGCAGCGCAACGTGGCGGAGTTCAACGCCAACAACGCGGCGAAGTCGAGCGCCTCGGCGGTGGCCGGACAGGGGACGGCGGGGGCCTCGGCAGGGGTCTCCCCGGGGGCGTCGGCCTCCCCGGCCGGAAGCCCGGGCGCACCGGGGAGCACCCCGGCGGAGGGCCAGGAACCCGGACCGGGCGTGCACTGACAGGGCATCGGCCTTGACGGTGACGGGTCTGCGGTACGGTAGCGTCTCCCTCCAGGCGCTGCAGTAGCACGCCGGTTCGAGAAACAACCGGGACGCCGTCCCGGGACGGCCGGTCCGATCCTCCGGCCGTCTCCGTCGGTGTAAGGGGATCAATGACCGATCTGGGTCGGGGCTACGGCCCCCAGGGCTCCGAGCCGTGGCACCCCGGTGACCCCGGGTACGGAGGCCAGCAGCCGGTCCCGGGCCAGCAGGACGGCCAGTGGCAGCAGCATCCCCAGCAGCAGCCGCAGTACGGCGGTGGCCAGCCGGGCTATCCACAGCAGATGCAGCAGCCGGGCTACCCGGCCGAGTACCCGCAGGGACAGCAGCCGCAGCAGCAGTACGGCGGGCAGCAGTTCCAGCAGGGGCAGCAGCCGCAGCAGCCGCAGTACGGCGGCGGGCAGCAGGGCTACCCGCAGCAGGGCGGCCAGAGCTTCGGCGGGCAGCAGGGCTACCTGGAGCAGCAGCAGGGTTACCCGCAGCAGGGCGGCCAGGGCTTCCCCGGTCAGCAGCAGGACTTCCAGGCGTTCCAGGGCCAGCAGCAGGGCTTCCAGCAGCAGCCGCAGCAGCCACAGCAGCAGGGCATGGCCCAGCAGCCGGGCATGCCGCAGCAGGGCATGGCCCAGCAGCAGGGCATGCCCCAGCCGGGGATGCCCCAGCAGGGTGCGGGCCAGCAGGGCATGCCCCCGCAGGGCGCGGGCCGGCAGCCCGGTGCGCAGCAGCAGCCGCCGCAGTCCGACCAGCCGCAGCCGGGCGGGCGGGCCGCGCGGCGCCAGCAGCAGGCCCAGGCCCCGACCGGCCCCGGTGCGGACGGCATCGACTGGGAGGCCGAGGCCGCCGCCCTGGAGGCCGGCGGCCTCCCGGCCGAGACGGATCCCGAGCCGGACCAGGACGAGTGGGACGGCCACGCCGACGACTATGCCGAGGACGGCGAGGACGGGCACGGCGGTTTCCTGGGCGAGGAGGACAACTCCCGCGAGGGCAAGAAGAAGCGCAAGGAGAAGGTCAAGAAGTCCGGGCGCCGCAACGGCGGTGCGTGCCTGGTCGTCGCGCTGGTGCTGCTCGGCGCCCTGGGCGGCGCCGGCTGGTGGGGCTACGGCTTCTACCAGGACCACTTCGGGCCGCCGCCGGACTTCCAGGGCGAGGGCACCGGCAGCGTCCAGGTCGAGATCAAGCCGGGCGCGACCGGCGGCCAGATGGGCCTGTCCCTGAAGAACGCGGGCGTGGTGAAGAGCGTCGATGCGTACACCAAGGTCTGCGGCGCCGAACCCAAGTGCGGGAACATTCAGCAGGGCTTCTACGTCCTGAAGAAGGAGATGTCGGCCTCGGCCGCCCTCCAGTCCCTGATCGAGCAGAACGGCGGCGCCGCGCTGGTGCTGCCCGAGGGCCTGAACTCCACCGAGATCTACGCCAAGATCGACGACAAGCTGAAACTGGCGAAGGGCACCACGGCGAACGTCGCCAAGGCCCAGGTGAACGACCTCGGCCTGCCGGCGTACGCGAACGGCAACATCGAGGGCTTCCTCTGGCCGACCCGGTACAACATCGCCGAGGGCATGAAGCCCGAGGACCTGCTCAAGCAGATGGTGAAGAACGCCACCGAGAAGTACCAGGGCCTGGACGCGCAGGCCTCCGCCGCAGGGCTGAAGAACGGCTACGAGGTCGTCATCGAGGCGAGCATCCTCCAGCGCGAGGGCAACAACGTCACCGACTTCGCCAAGATGGCCAGGACCATCCAGAACCGCCTCGCGGCCGACGGCGTGATCAAGCACCGCCTGGGCATGGACACCACGCTGCAGTACTCGCTCGGCCGCAAGGTGCTGGACAAGAAGGACATCGACGACGCGTCCAACAAGTACAACACCTACATCAACCCGGGGCTGCCGCCCGGGCCGATCTCCAACCCCGGCGAGGACGCGATCAACGCGGTGACCCACCCGGCGGAAGGGAAGTGGCTGTACTTCATCGCGATGGACCCGACCCACACCCTCTTCGCGGAGACGGACCAGGAGCACGCGGCCAACGTGGAGCAGTACTGCAAGGCGGCCGGCCAGGGCTTCGACAAGGTGCGCGTCCACTGCACCACCACCAAGTAGCCCGCGCGGGCAACTCGCTTACGGAGAAGCAGCGTTGACCAGCAAGCACCGGGCCGCCGTGCTCGGCTCGCCGATCGCCCACTCGCTCTCGCCGGACCTGCACCGGGCCGCCTTCGCGGCGCTCGGGCTGGACGGCTGGCGCTACGACCGCTTCGAGGTGGACGAGGCGGGCCTGCCCGGCTTCCTCGCCGGGCTCGACGAGGCGGAGTGGACCGGGCTCTCGCTCACCATGCCGCTGAAGCGGGCGGTCATCCCGCTGCTCGACGAGGTGAGCGCGACCGCGCGGTCGGTGGAGGCGGTGAACACGGTGGTGTTCACCGCCGACGGGCGGCGGGCCGGGGACAACACCGACATCCCCGGCCTGGTCAACGCGCTGCGCGAGCGCGGCATCACCGAGGTGCCCGGCGCGGCGGTGCTCGGCGCCGGGGCGACGGCGTCCTCCGCGCTGGCGGCGCTGGCCCAGATCTGCACCGGCGAGGTGACGGTGTACGTGCGCAGCCCCGAGCGGGCGCGCGAGATGGCCGAGCTGGGCGAGCGGCTGGGCGTCGCCGTCCGGACCGCGGACTGGGAGCGCGGCGCCGAGGCGTTGGCGCAGCCGCTCACCGTCTCCACCACGCCGGTGGGTGCCACCGACGCCTTCGCCGCCGGGCTGCCGGCCGCTCCGGGCGCGCTGTTCGACGTGCTGTACCACCCGTGGCCGACGGCGCTGGCCGCCGCCTGCGCGGAACGCGGCGCCACGGTGCTGGGCGGGCTGGACCTGCTGGTGCACCAGGCGGTGCTGCAGAGCGAGCTCTTCACCGGCCGGACGCCGGGCCCACTGGCCGCCGTCCGGGCGGCGGGCGAGGCGGCGCTCGCCGCACGCTGACGCGCGCGGGCCGGCGGGCGTCACGCGCTGCCGTGCTGCGCCCGCACGTCGCGTCACTGTGACTCGCCGTGCCGTGACGCCGTGCCGTGACGCCGTGCCGGACCCGCCGGAGCACGGCGGAACGGCACGCGGGCACGCCGTGACGCCGTGCCGGACGCCCGTGCGGCGGGTCGGTTCACCGCGGTGCAACCCGCCGTTCCGGCGTGGTTGCGCGCCGCCGCGTCCGCCGGTCGGCCGGTTGCCGTCCGTCACCCGGACTCCGCCCCCGGGTGTGCCCGGGGCATGAAAGGATTCAGGGACAAGGCACGCCCGGGCGGGTCACGGCTGCACCCGTGGCCGGCCCGCTGATGAAGGAGCTCCGTTGGGTACGTTGCGCTGGCTGACGGCGGGGGAGTCGCACGGCCCCGCACTGGTCGCGACGCTGGAGGGCCTGCCCGCCGGTGTACCGGTCACCACCGCCGTGGTGGCCGATGCGCTGGCGCGCCGCCGGCTCGGCTACGGTCGCGGCGCACGGATGAAGTTCGAGCAGGACGAGGTCACCTTCCTCGGCGGTGTCCGGCACGGCGAGACCATGGGCAGCCCGGTGGCGATCATGGTCGGTAACACCGAGTGGCCGAAGTGGGAGCAGGTCATGTCGGCCGACCCGGTCGACCCCGAGGTGCTGGCCGGCCTCGCCCGCAACGAGGCGCTGACCCGCCCGCGCCCCGGCCACGCCGACCTGGCCGGCATGCAGAAGTACTCGATCGACGAGGCCCGTCCGATCCTGGAGCGCGCGAGCGCCCGCGAGACGGCCGCCCGGGTCGCGCTCGGCGCCGTCGCCCGCGCGTACCTCAAGGAGACCTGCGGCATCGAGATCGTGAGCCACGTGGTCGAGCTGGCCGCCGCCAAGGCCCCGGCCGGGGTGCTGCCGCTGCCGTCCGACGAGGCCAAGCTGGACGCCGACCCGGTGCGCTGCCTGGACACCGACGCGTCGAAGGCGATGGTCGCCGAGATCGACCAGGCCCACAAGGACGGGGACACGCTGGGCGGCGTGGTCGAGGTGCTCGCCTACGGCGTGCCGGTCGGCCTCGGTTCGCACGTGCACTGGGACCGGCGGCTGGACGCCCGCCTCGCCGCCGCCCTGATGGGCATCCAGGCGATCAAGGGCGTCGAGGTCGGCGACGGTTTCGACCTGGCCCGCGTGCCCGGTTCCCAGGCCCACGACGAGATCGTGCCGACCGCCGAGGGCGTCAAGCGCACCTCCGGTCGCTCCGGCGGTACCGAGGGCGGCCTCTCCACCGGTGAGCTGCTGCGCGTGCGCGCCGCGATGAAGCCGATCGCGACCGTCCCGCGCGCCCTGCAGACCCTGGACGTGCGCACCGGTGAGCCGGCCAAGGCCCACCACCAGCGCTCCGACGTCTGTGCCGTCCCGGCCGCGGGCATCGTCGCCGAGGCGATGGTCGCCCTGGTGCTGGCCGACGCGGTGAACGAGAAGTTCGGCGGCGACCACGTCTCCGAGACCCGCCGCAACGTCCAGGGCTACCTGGACAACCTGATCGTCCGATGACCAGCCCCCTGGTGGTGCTGGTCGGCCCGCCCGGCAGTGGCAAGTCCACCGTCGGGCGGGTCCTCGCCGAGCGCCTCGGCGTCGGGTTCCGGGACACCGACGCCGACGTCGAGCAGCTGGCCGGCAAGCCGATCCCGGAGATCTTCATCGACGAGGGCGAACCGCACTTCCGCGAGCTGGAGGCCGGCGCGGTGCGCGCGGCCGCCGCCGGCCACGGCGGTGTGCTCGCGCTCGGCGGCGGCGCGGTGATGGCCGAGGCCACCCGCGCGCTGCTGCACGAGCTGCCGGTGGTCTTCCTGGAGGTCCCGCTGGCCGACGCGGTCAAGCGGGTCGGCCTGGACGCCCCCCGCCCGCTGCTGGCCGTGAACCCCCGGGCCCGCTGGCGGGAGCTGATGGAGGCCCGTCGCCCCCTCTACCTGGAGGTGGCCACCGCCGTCGTCGACACCGCCGGCCGTACCCCCGGGCAGGTCGCGGACGCCGTACTGGAAGCACTGGAGTTGAAGACCCCCCATGAGTGACACCGTCACGATCCACGTCGGCGGCAGCGCCGGCCACGACCCGTACGACGTGCTCGTCGGGCACCAGCTGCTCGGTGAGCTGGCGCCGCTGATCGGCACCCGGGCCAAGCGGGTCGCGCTCATCCACCCGGAGGCGCTCGCCGCCACCGCCGACGCGATCCGCGAGGACCTGCTCGGCGAGGGCTACGAGGCGATCGTCCTCCAGGTGCCCAACGCGGAGGACGCCAAGAGCGCCGAGGTCGCCGCCTACTGCTGGTCGGTCCTCGGCCAGACGGGCTTCACCCGCAGCGACGTGATCGTCGGACTCGGCGGCGGAGCCACCACCGACCTGGCCGGTTTCGTGGCCGCCACCTGGCTGCGCGGGGTCCGCTGGATCTCGATGCCCACCACGCTGCTCGGCATGGTCGACGCGGCCGTCGGCGGCAAGACCGGCATCAACATCGCCGAGGGCAAGAACATGGTCGGCGCCTTCCACCCGCCGGTGGGCGTGCTGGCCGACCTCGACACCCTGGAGACGGTGCCGAAGCACGACTACGTCTCCGGCCTCGCCGAGGTCGTCAAGTGCGGTTTCATCGCCGACCCGGCCATCCTCGACCTGATCGAGGCCGACCCGGAGGGCGCCAAGACCCCGGCCGGCCCGCACACCGTCGAGCTGATCCGGCGGGCCATCCAGGTCAAGGCCGACGTCGTCTCCGGGGACCTCAAGGAGTCCGGCCGGCGCGAGATCCTCAACTACGGCCACACCCTCGGCCACGCCATCGAGCGCAACGAGCGGTACAAGTGGCGCCACGGTGCCGCGATCTCCATCGGCATGGTCTTCGCCGCCGAACTCGGCCGTCTGGCCGGGCGGCTGGACGACGAGACGGCCGACCGGCACCGCACCGTGCTGGCCTCGGTCGGCCTGCCGCTCAGCTACCGCGCGGACGCCTGGCCGAAGCTGCTGGACGCGATGAAGATCGACAAGAAGTCGCGCGGCGACCTGATCCGCTTCATCGTCCTGGACGGCCTGGGCAAGACCTCCGTGCTGGAGGGCCCCGACCCGTCGCTGCTGGTCGCCGCGTACGCGGAGGTCTCCTCGTGACCCGGGTGATGGTGCTCAACGGCCCCAACCTCGGCCGGCTCGGCAGCCGCGAACCGGACGTCTACGGCGCCACCTCGTACGCCGGGCTGGTCGAGCGCTGCACCGCGCTCGGCAAGGAGTTCGGCTTCGAGGTCGAGGTGCACGAGACCAACTCCGAGCAGCAGATGGTGGAGTGGCTGCACGAGGCGGCCGACGGCCAGGTGCCCGTGGTGATCAACCCGGGCGCCTTCACCCACTACTCGTACGCGATGCGCGACGCCGCCGCCCAGCGGACCGCCCCGCTGATCGAGGTGCACATCTCCAACCCGTACGCCCGGGAGACCTTCCGGCACACCTCGGTGATCGCTGCGGTCGCCTCCGGGACCATCGCCGGGTTCGGCCTCGGCTCGTACGAACTGGCACTGCGCGCGCTCGCCGAGCAGCTCACCACACGGTGAGGCGAGGGGCGGTTGCCCTCGTCAGAGGCCCGGCGGCGGACTGTGCCCGCTGCCGGGCCGACGTGTAGTGTCCCCGCTGAAAGAAGTCGGGAGGTGACCGTGACGCAGTACGCCGGGGGTGGGCAGGTCCCCCCACGTCCCGTCGCTCCGCCGGCCCCGCCGTACCCCGGCACCGCGACCTCCGCGCCACCGCCACCCCCGCCGTCGGCGGGCGGGGCGCCGCAGGGCCCGCCGGGCTCCGTGCAGGCCACGCCGGGCGTTCCGCAGCCCGCGCCGGTGGCGCCGCTGCCGGTTCCGCCCGCGCCGCAGGCCGCCGCCGGGCCCCCGTACGGCGGTCGGCCGACCGTCCCGCCTGCCGGTCCCGTGCCTGCCGGTCCCGCGCCGGTGGCGCCGGGTGCACCCGTGCCGCCGCCCGCTCCGATGGCGCCCGCACCCGCACCGGCGGCCCCGACGGCACCCGCCCGGGCCGCCGCTCCCGCGCCGGTGTCCGCACCCGTGCCCGCCGGGGCCACCGGGCACTTCCTGCTGCCCTCCGGCGCACCCGTCCAGCTCCCCTCGCACCCGCAGCCGCACGCGCCGGCCGGGCCGCTCGCCGTGCTGCTGATCGGCCCGGCCGGCGCCGGCAAGACCACCGTCGCCCGGCACTGGGCCGAGCGCCGCCCCACGCCGACCGCGCACATCAGCCTGGACGACGTCCGCGAGTGGGTGCAGTCCGGCTTCGCCAACCCGCAGTCCGGCTGGAACAACGCGTCCGAGGCGCAGTACCGGCTGGCCCGCCGCACCTGCGGTTTCGCCTGCCGCAACTACCTCGCGAACGGCATCTCCTGCATCATCGACGACGCCGTCTTCCCGGACCGCCCGGCGATCGGGCTCGGCGGCTGGAAGCGTCACATCGGGCCCGGCATGATCCCGGTCGTGCTGCTGCCCAGCCTGGACTCGGTGCTCAGCCGCAACGCCCGGCGCAGCGGCAACCGGCGGCTCAGTGACGAGGAGGTGGCCCGGATCCACGGGCGGATGGCCGGCTGGTACAACTCGGGCCTGCCGATCATCGACAACTCGCACCTGGACGTCGCCGCGACCGCCGCCGAGCTGGACCGGGTGATCCTGGCGCGGCTGATGGGCATCCCGGTCCGCTGACCTGCCGCCCCGGGCCGTCGCCTTCGGCCCTCGTACGCGGCCGTCGTACCCGGCCCTCGTTCCCGCCTTCGTTCCCGCCCTCGTCCGGGGCCTTCGTACGGGGCCTTCGTGCGGCCGGGCTGTCGGTGCCGGCTGCGATGATGGACGCGTCCTGTCGAACCACCCGGGGGAGCCGACGCCCGTGCCGGAAGGCCACATCATCCACCGCCTCGCCGCCGACAGCGCCCGGGTCTTCGGGGGCCGCCCCGTCCGCGCCACCAGCCCGCAGGGCCGGTTCGCCGAGAGCGCCGGGCTGGTCGACGGCCGGCTGCTGACCGGGGCCGAGGCCACCGGCAAGCACCTCTTCCTCGGCTTCGAGGGCGACGCGTGGGTGCACGTCCACCTCGGCCTCTACGGCGGCTTCACCTTCGGCGAGGGGCCGGCGCCCGAGCCGGTCGGCCTGGTCCGGCTGCGGCTGGAGAACGACGACGCCTACGCCGACCTGCGCGGCCCCAACACCTGTGCGCTGATCACCGACGCGGAGAAGGCCGCCGTCGCCGCCCGGCTGGGCCCGGACCCGCTGCGCGCCGACGCGGACCCGGAGCCCGCCTGGCGGCGGATATCCGGCAGCCGGACGACGGTCGCCGCGCTGCTGATGGACCAGAAGGTGCTGGCCGGCGTGGGCAACGTCTACCGCGCCGAGGTGCTGTTCCGGCACGGCATCAACCCGCACCGGGCCGGGCGCGACCTCACCCGCGCCGAATGGGACGCGATCTGGGCCGACCTCGTCGCGCTGATGCACGAGGGCGTCGGCGCGGGCCGGATCGACACCGTCCGCCCGGAGCACACCCCCGAGGCGATGGGCCGTCCGCCCCGGGTGGACGACCACGGCGGAGAGGTCTACGTCTACCGCAGGGCCGCGATGCCCTGCCTGGTCTGCGGGACGGACGTCCGGACGGAGCAGCACGCCTCCCGCAACCTCTTCTGGTGCCCGGCCTGCCAGCAGGCCTGAGGCCCGTGACGCCCGGTCAGCCGTCGGCCCGGTCCCGCGCCACCGACCAGGCGGCGGCCGCGCCGGCCAGGCAGAGCGGCGTGTAGAGGGCCAGGTTGAGCGGGTAGAAGACGGACCCGGTGTCGGCCCCGATCCCGGTGGCCCAGACCAGCCCGGCCAGCCCGCGGGCGAGCATCCCGCCGGCCACCGCACGGGGCCCCCAGCGCAGCGCCACCGCGGGCAACCGGCGGGCCAGCCCGTCCAGCACCCCGCCCCGGGCGAGCACCAGCGCCGCCCCGGAGAACAGCGCCGCGGCGAGCGGCAGCACCACGGGCGGGGTGAACGGCACGTCGGCGTTGAGCACCGCCCGGGAGAGCGACGCGGAGTCGGCCGCGGGCCAGGTGCTGCCGGTGGCCCAGTAGACGTGCAGCAGGCCGTCGGCGGCGAGGACGGTGGCGACGGCGAGGGCGGCGGTACGGCGACGGTTCACGGTGGTCCCCCAGGGGATGCGACGGTGTGGCACCCCCAGGAGCGGCCCGGCCCGCCGGACGTTCCCGTGGCGAGCGTCACACCGGAAAGCCCCGGGAGCGAGGGAACGTCCGGGCCGTCCGCCGCCTCTGTTGCGGATGTGGATGGTCCCGACACCCGAACCGCGAGCGATGTCACCGCCCTGGTCCGCGCCGCCCAGCGCGGCGACCAGCTGGCCGTGAGCGAACTGCTGGAGCTGGTCACGCCCTACGTCCGCCGGCTCTGCGGCCCGATCGCCCTGGACGACGGCCCCGACGCCACCCAGGAGGCGCTGATCGCCGTCTTCCGCAAGCTCGGCCAGCTCCAGGACCCGGCCGCGCTGTTCGGCTGGGTCCGCTCGATCGCCGTCCGGGAGGCGGTCCGGCACGTGCGGCGGGTCGCCCGCTGCGTCCCGGCCGACCTCTCCGAGCTGCCCCGCCCCGGCGACCCGCAGCTGGCCACCGACATCGAGGACGTCCTCGCCCGGCTCAGCCCCGAACACCGCGCCGTCCTGGTGCTGCGCGACCTGGAGGGCCTGGACGAGCGGTCCACCGCCGACCTGCTGGGCGTGGCGGCCGGCACCGTGAAGTCCCGGCTCTCCCGGGCCCGACTCAGCTTCCGAAGGGCGTGGCAGCAGTGAGCACGCAGATCCCCTGGCCGGTGGCGGCCTTCGATCCGGTGCGCCGGCTGCACGTCGTCGCCGCCGTCACCCCCGGAGCCAGCGTCCGCGAGACGGTGATCGACGCGCCGTTCGACCGGGTCTGGGCCGCCGCGGCCGACCTGGAGGACGGGCTGCCGCGCTGGCTGCCGGACCTGCGTTCGGTCCGCCTCACCGCGGGCCCGGCCGACGGCCGCGCCGAGGCCCTGGTGGTGGGCCACAGCCGCCTGCGGGCCCGCTTCGACGTCGAGCTGACGCCGGGCTGGTGCCTGATGCGCAGCCGCTTCCTGCTCGGCGGCATGGCCGCCCGCCCCGAGCCCGGGGGCACCCGGTTCGCCTTCCTCGGCGCCTTCCGCCTCCCCGCCGCCGGCCTGGTGGCCGGCGCCCTGCGGCCCGCGACGGACCCGCTGGCCCGGCGCTCGCTGCGCCGCTTCGAACGGCTGGTGCGGGAGGGGGCGGGCTGACCCGGGCCGCCGGGCGGCCGCCGGCACGACGCGCTCCGGGTGGAGCGGGTGGGACGGCGCACGGAGTCCGCACCCGGCCGGGGCGGGTGCGGTGCGACCGCGCCGGGCGTTGGGTCAGCCGGCCGCGACGGCGGGCTCGTGGTCGGTGGTGCCCGTGGTGGCCGGGGAGGTGTCGGGCGCGGGCTCGTGGTGCTCGGCGGCGGCGCACTCGTCCAGCAGGGGGCGCATGGCGTCGTCCACGAGCCGGTAGCGCACCACACGACCGTCCTTGTCGCCGGTGACCACTCCGGCCGTGCGGAGCAGCCGCAGCGCCTGGGAGACGGCGGGATCGCGCATGCCGGTGGCCACCGCGAGGTCGGTCACGGCGAGCGGACCGGCACGGTGCAGGGCGAGCAGCAGGGAGAGCCGCCCGGGATCGGCGAGCAGCGAGAACCGCTCGGCCCAGGACCGGACGTGTCCGGTGTCGCCGATGGCGGCGATGGCCTCGCAGACCCGGTGCCCGTCGATGGTGCGCTGGCCCGCACGGTCGGCCGGTACGAGATGCATGCGGACATTCTTGCAGCCCCGGCCTGTGATCCTGGACACCTGCGCAGGTGCGCAGCCTTGCAAGGGTGATGCGCGGCCCCCTACGGTGTAGCCCGCCGTGGTGTTCGGGAAGACCGGTGACGGACCCTCAAGGTCCAAGTCCGGAGCGGCCCTCGCCACTGTGATCGGGGGAGTCGTCCGTACCCACGACGCCACTGGGCGCATCGCGCGCCTGGGAAGGCGGGTACGGAAGCCCCGTCAGCCAGGAGACCGGCCACGGCATCTCACGAACGTCATTCCACGAGGTGCTGGAGCGTGATCCGCAGATGACCCTGCCCGAAACCGCCGCTGCTCCGGCGGCGCCGTCCGTCCTGCCCACCTTCCGGTGGAGACGAGAGGACACCATCCGTACGGCCGGGCTGGTCGGGGTGATCCTGGCCATGCACGTGGTGGCGTTCGGGACGCTGATCTTCCTCGTCGCGCCCGAGAAGTACGAGGTCGGTACCCAGGTCTTCGGGGTGGGTCTGGGCATCACCGCCTACACCCTCGGCATGCGGCACGCCTTCGACGCCGACCACATCGCGGTGATCGACAACACCACCCGCAAGCTGATGGCGGACGGCAAGCGGCCGGTCTCGGTGGGCTTCTGGTTCGCCCTCGGGCACTCCTCGATGGTCGTCCTCATGGCCACGCTGGTGGCGGGCGGCGCGCAGCTGGCCAACACCCTGATGGACGACGAGTCGACCACCCACAAGTGGCTCGGCATGATCGGCACCTCCGCCTCCGGCGCCTTCCTCTACCTGATCGGCGCGCTCAACCTGGCCGCCCTGTTCGGCATCCTGAAGGTGTTCCGGAAGATGCGGGCCGGGCACTTCGACGAGGCGGAGCTGGAGGAGCACCTCAACTCGCGCGGCTTCCTGGCCCGGGTGCTGAACCGGGCGACCCGCTCGATCACCCGGCCCGGCCAGATGTTCCCGGTCGGCATGGTGCTCGGCCTCGGCTTCGACACCGCGACCGAGGTCACCCTGATGGTGATGGCCGGCTCCGGTGCGGCCTCCGGCCTGCCCTGGTACGCCATCGCCTGCCTGCCGCTGCTGTTCGCCGCCGGGATGAGCCTGTTCGACACGCTGGACGGGACGTTCATGAACTTCGCGTACCAGTGGGCGTTCTCCAACCCGGTACGCAAGGTGTACTACAACCTGACCATCACCGGGCTGTCGATCGCGGTCGCGTTCATCATCGGCACCATCGAGCTGGTCGGCGTCCTGCACGAGAAGCTGGACCTGACCGACCCGGTCAGCGGCTGGATCGCGGACATCTCGCTGGACAACGTCGGCTACGCGATCGTCGCGCTGTTCGTGGTGGTCTGGGCGGCGGCGATCGCCTACTGGCGGCTCGCGGGGGTCGAGCAGCGGTGGAGCCCGAGCGCGAAGGCGGCGGTGCCGGGGGCGGCGACGGCCGTTTCGGAGAGCGGCGCTTCGCCGACCGGCGCGGCGCAGTCCGTCACCCCGGAGGGCGCCACCCCGGGGCCGGCGAAGTAGCGGTGGTCCCCGCCCCGCCGCGCTGAGCGGCCCGCGGACGTGAAGCGGCGCCCGCCCGGCCCCCGTGAGGGCCGGACGGGCGCCGCTTCGGCGTTCGCGCGCGGGCTCAGCCGCGCCGCTCGCCGTACCGCCGGTGGAAGCGCTCGACACGGCCGGCGGTGTCCGTCGCGCGGGACCGGCCGGTGTGGAAGGGGTGGCTCGCCGAGGAGACCTCGACGTCGACCACCGGGTAGGTGGTGCCGTCCTCCCACTCGACCGTCCCGTCGCCGGTCAGCGTCGAGCGGGTCGGGAACGCCAGCCCGCCGGCCTTGTCGCGGAAGACGACCGGGCGGTAGGCGGGGTGGATGCCGGGCTTCATGAGGGCCTCCTTCGGGGGCGGGACGGGGGAGAGGAGCGGGCCGGTTCAGCGCTCTTCGCGGAAGTCGGCGTGCTGCCGCGCGACCGGGTCGTACTTGCGCAGCACCAGCCGGTCCGGGTCGTTGCGGCGGTTCTTGCGGGTCACGTACGTGAAGCCCGTCCCGGCCGTGGACCTGAGCCGGACGACGGGGCGCTGTTCGCTGCGGGCCATGGGAATCCTCCTGGGGTGGGAGGCACGGTCGCGGCCGGCTCTTTCGGGGGCCGGTCGAGGCCGTACGCGGGAATGGATGTCGTTTTCGTCTGCTCCAACGCAAGCCCCGCCCCGCCCATTCCCGGGCCGCCGGAGCGCCGTGACCCGGTCGGGCCCGTGTGCCACCGCCGCACGGGAAGTCGGCCCGTCCGACTTCCCGTGCGGGGGCCTGGAGCAGGGGGCGGCCGTGCCGGGGGAGGGTCCGGCCGCCCGGCCCGGGGCGACACGTGCCCGGGTGGGGGCGCTCGGCGGGCGGATCGGAGTGGGGCTCCGTAGGCTCGACGCATGTCTGATGCGTACGCGGGCCGGCGGGAGCGCCTGAGGGAGCACTGCAGTGCGTCCGGGGTCGATGCGGCGCTGATCACCCGGACGGCGAACGTGCGGTACCTGACCGGGTGCCCGCCGTGCGGGGCGACCTTGCTGCTGACCCGGGAGCGGGTGCTGCTGGCGCTGCCGGACGACCTTCCGCCGGACGACACCGGGGAGCACCTGATCACGGAGGACGTGACCCAGGTGCCGGTGGCGGCGGGGGCGGACACCGCTCTGGCGGCCGCCGCCGCGGCGGCGCGGCTGAGGGTGTCGGACCTCGCGGTGGAGGAGCACGACCTGACCGTCAGCCGGCACCGGGCGGTGGCGGGCCTGGCCGAGGGGGTCCGGCTCGCGGACCTGGGGCAGGCGGTCGAGCGGCTGCGGGTGGTCAAGGACGAGCACGAGATCGCCGACCTGCGGATCGCGGCCGAGATCGCCGACCAGGCGCTCGGCGAGCTGCTGGAGTCGATCCTGGTGGGCCGCACCGAGCGGCACCTGGCGATGGAGCTGGAGCGCCGGATGATCGACCACGGTGCGGACCGGGCGGCCTTCCCGGTCTCGGTCGGCACCGGCAGCCACTCCGGCCAGCAGGCCCACCAGCCGACCGACCGGCGGGTGGAGGAGGGCGACTTCCTCACCGTGGTGCTCGGCGCGCAGTACCGGGGGTACGGCGTCTCCACCGCCCGGACCTTCGTGATCGGGGCCGCCCCCGCGCCCTGGCAGGTCGAGCTGCACCGGCTGGTCTTCCGGGCGCAGCGGGCCGGGCGCGAGGCGCTCGGGCCGGGGGTCGAGCAGTACGTACCCGACCAGGCCGCGCGGGAGATCCTCCAGGCGGCCGGGCACACCGAGAGCTCGCCGCACCCGGTCGGTCACGGGATCGGGCTGGAGATCCGGGAGGCGCCGCGCCTCGGTCCGTCGGACATGGGTAAACTGGACAGCCGCGTACCGGTCACCGTCGGTCCGGGGGTTCACCTCCCGGGCAAGGGCGGCGTCCGGATCGAGGACACGCTCGTCGTACGCCCCCTCGAAGAGGGCGGGCCCGAGCTGCTCACCATCACCACCAAGGAGCTCCTCGCCCTGTAGGCCCGCGGCTGCCCGGGAGGCTGCCGCAGCCGGCAGGACGCACCCCTTGGTTCCTTGACAGCTATATCCAGGAGTAAGTGCGCCCGTGGCTTCCACGAACGATCTCAAGAACGGCATGGTCCTCAAGCTGGAGGGCGGCAAGCTCTGGTCCGTCGTCGAGTTCCAGCACGTCAAGCCCGGCAAGGGCCCGGCCTTCGTGCGGACCAAGCTCAAGGAGGTCCTGACGGGCAAGGTCGTCGACAAGACCTTCAACGCCGGCACCAAGGTCGAGACCGCCAACGTCGACAAGCGCGGCATGCAGTTCTCGTACAAGGACGGCGAGAACTTCGTGTTCATGGACACGGACACCTACGACCAGACCACGGTCGAGCCCGCCGTCGTCGGCGACGCCGCCAAGTACCTGCTGGAGGGCTTCGAGGCCCTGGTCGCCATGTACGAGGGCGCCCCGCTGTACATCGAGCTCCCGGCCTCGGTCGAGCTGACCATCTCCCACACCGAGCCGGGTGTGCAGGGCGACCGCTCCACCGGTGGCTCCAAGCCGGCCACCCTGGAGACCGGCGCCGAGATCGCCGTCCCGCTGTTCATCGTGACCGGCGAGAAGATCAAGGTCGACACCCGCGACGGCAGCTACCTCGGCCGGGTGAAGTAAGTCCGTGTCGGCCGCACGCAGCAAGGCCCGTACGCGGGCCTTCCAGATCCTCTTCGAGGCCGACCACCGCAACGTCGACCCGCTGACCGTCCTCGCGGACTGGGTGGCCCGTGCCCGGGAGCCCAAGCCGGACGAGGGCACCCCGCAGGTCGGCGAGTACACGATGGAGCTGGTCGAGGGTTATGTCCAGCACGCCCGCCGGATCGACGACCTGATCTCGGAGTACGCGGTGGGCTGGACGCTCGACCGGATGCCGATCGTGGACCGCAACGTCCTGCGGCTCGGCGCGTACGAGCTGATCTGGGAGGACGGCGTCCCGGACGCGGTCGTCCTGGACGAGGCCGTCGAGATCGCCAAGGAGTTCTCCACGGACGACTCCCCGGCCTTCGTGAACGGCCTGCTCGCCCGCTTCCTGGAGTTGAAGCCGAGCATCCGCCGGTAGCAGCACCCGACGTACGGCCGTCGGACCCCGAAAAGGGGTCCGGCGGCCGTCGTGCGTTTCGCCCCGGTGGCCTATGGTGGGGACCTACTCGCCAGTAACCTGGTGCGCCCGCGGCCCCGCCCGCCGGCGACCCCCAGCGATCCCCCAGCGAAGGGCAGGCCACCCCCCATGACCACGGCGATCCGCAGTGAGTTCGACCAGGGCATCGCCCTCACCCGCCACCCGGACGAGCCCGGCCGCTACGACGGCGAGCTGGGCGCCGGCTGGCAGATCGGCGGCGGCGTCAACGGCGGGCTGCTGCTCGCCATGGCCGGCCACGCGCTCTCCCTGGAGCACGCCGCGCAGGGCCGGGACGGCCACGTCGACCCGGTCTCGATCAGCGGCTACTACCTCTCCGCCTCCACCCCCGGCCCGGCCACCGTCCGCACCGAGGTGCTCCGCTCCGGCCGCTCGCTCTCCACCGGCACCGCCTCGCTCAGCCAGGACGGCGTCGAGCGGCTCCGGGTGGTCGCCAGCCACGGTGACCTCGCCGCCGACGACGGCGAGGTGCGCACCGCCGCCCGGCCGCCGCAGCTGCCGCCGCCGGACCAGTGCATCGGCGTCGAGCACGCCCCCAAGGAGCTGATCGCGCAGGCCGCCCTGCTGGAGCGGTTCGACCTGCGGCTCGACCCGGCCACCATCGGCTGGGCGCTCGGGCAGCCCTCGGGCAACGGGCGGATCCAGGGCTGGTTCCGGCTCGCCGACGGCCGCCGGCCCGACCCGCTGATGCTCCTGCTGGTGGCCGACGCGCTGCCGCCGGCCACCTTCGACCTCGGCCTGCCCGGCTGGGCGCCCACCATCGAGCTGACCGTCCACCTGCGGGCCCGGCCGGTGCCCGGCTGGCTGCGCGTCACCCACGCCACCCGCAACGTGGCGGGCGGCTACTTCGAGGAGGACGCCGAGGTCTGGGACGAGTCCGGCCGCCTGGTCGCGCAGTCCCGTCAGCTGGCCCGGGTGCCGCGCCCGGTGTGACGACCGCGCCCGGTGTGACGACCACGCCCGGGGCGAGGCCGGTGCCCGGTGTGACGGCCGCCGCCGGGGCGGTGGCCGGACCGGGAGCGGCCGGGGCGCCCGTCTCACGTTCGGTTACATTCCTGTGACACGCCGTACGTGTGCGACGCGCGGGGCTGGGGAGGACAACGGTCAGCGGCACTGCCGCCGCTGACCGCCCCGTCCGTCCGCCCTGCAGGAGCCCCACCGATGAGCCACCGCCGCGAGCGATCAATGAACAGGTGCGCGTGGGCGGATGCCCCTGCCGGGCGAAGCGGGGTGGGCGCATGAGCCGCAACGGCCGTGCCCGCCGCACCCCCGACTGCACCGCCGCGGGCCAGCGCCCCCGCGCGAGGTCACGGCACGAGCGGGCCGGGCGGCGCCCGGCCGGCGGTGACCAGGCCTTCGTCATCGGCGTCCTGACCAGTGCGGCCGACTTCGAGCGGGCCCGCGCCTGGCGCCTGTCCGACGCCCCCGACTACGCGTCCTACCTGCGGGACACCGCCGAGCTGCTGACCGAGGCCCGGCGCGGCTTCGACACCGTCCGGGCCCGGATGTTCCACCCGCAGGACTTCGAGGAGTTCTGCCTGCTGAACGGCCTCGATCCGGCCGAGCCGGCCGCCCGCGACCGCTACCTGGTCAACCCGCCGCTCCAGACCCAGCTCCTCGCCTACCAGGGCGAGGAGCTGGCCGGCGACTTCGTGCCGCGGCTGGTCCGGGCCAGGGAGAACGGGCTGACGCTGCGCCACGCCGACCTGTTGCTGGACGGCGGGCTGTACGAGGCCGGTGACGGGGCCGTGCGGGAGGCCTACCAGCGCGGCGCCGAGGTGTTCCGCCGGATGCTGGTCGGCGCCGGTGCCGGGGTGTACGAGCTGCGGCTCGCGGTGGACGCGCCCGGCGGGCGGCTGACGGCGGCGGCCCGGGTGCTGCAGTGGGAGGACGGCGTCGTCCGGATCAACGACGAGGACCTGGAGCTGGTCTGCGCGGTGCTCTGTGCCGGGCTGGTCCGGGAGCTGCCCGGGCTGGCGGTGCTGCACGGTGCGCAGGGTGCGGCGGCGTCCGCCGGGGCGGCCGGGGAGCCCCGTGGCGGGGCCGCCGGGCAGTGCTTCCGGCAGGCGGCGTGGGCCTGGGCCTGCGACGGACGGGACTGGGCCCCGGTCGGGGGAGAGGTGCGGCTGGACGGGGTGGCGGCGGTGCCGGGCCACCCGTTGGGCACGGTCCACTGAGCCGGGGCGGCCCGGCCCCGGCTCGGCGGACGGCCGTGCGCCGCGGAAGCGCGACGGCGCGGGCCCCCGGTCAGGGGCGCCGCGCCGTGACGTTTCTGCTGGGCCCCGCCCGTTTCCGCAGGTCAGGGCGAGGCTCGGCAGGTGTGGCGAGCGGTCAGCTCGCCTCCTCCTCGCGCACCGCACGGCGCGCGTCGGGGTTCAGCACGCCCCAGGAGATCAGCTGCTCGGTGAGGATCGACGGCGACTGGTCGTAGATCACGGCCAGGGTGCGCAGGTCGTCCTGGCGGATCGAGAGCACCTTGCCGTTGTAGTCGCCGCGCTGGCTCTGGATGGTGGCCGCGTAGCGCTGCAGCGGGCCGGCCTTCTCGGACGGGACCTGGGTGAGTCTCTCCAGGTCGAGCACCAGGCGCGGCGGCGGCTCGGCCGCACCGCCCGGCGTACCGCCGGGCAGCAGCTCCTGCACCGGCACGCCGTAGAACTCGGCCAGCTCGGCCAGCCGCTGCACGGTGACCGCACGGTCGCCGCGCTCGTACGAGCCGACGACGACTGCCTTCCAGCGCCCCTGGGACTTCTCCTCGACACCGTGCAGGGAGAGCCCCTGCTGAGTGCGGATCGCTCGGAGCTTGCCTCCGAGTTGTTTCGCGTAGTCGCTGGACATTGATCTCCCCGGACGAGATTGCTTCGCGTTCAGTGGTGGGTCACGGGCGATTGCCGACGTCGTTACCGGTGGGTTCGACGCCCGTCTCGTAACTCACTGTGAGGTTACGTAGAGTGAGGTAGTTGCGTCAAGCCGAATGGGGCAGTCGTGCGAATGGCCCGCATCGGTGGCGCGTCCGTGGCGTTAACCCGGAGAAGCGGAATGATGGAGGTCCGTTTGCCGGTGAGCGCGCTGGTAGGATGGCCGGAGCCCGCGCCGCGTCGGCGGGGGTCATCCCAGACATCCTTTAAGGCCCGTCCCGTGAGGCGGGGAAGGAGGTCCGCTTCGGCATGACCGCACACCAGGAAACCACGCCGCGACCGCCGCACCAGGTGCTGGACGGCACGGACATCGCCCGGGTGATCACCCGGATAGCGCACGAGATCGTCGAGCGCGCCAAGGGCGCGGAGGACGTCGTGCTGCTCGGCATCCACACCAGGGGCGTCCACCTGGCCCGCCGCCTGCACGCCAGGCTGGCCCAGATCACCGGCCGCGACATCCCGCTCGGCACCCTGGACATCACCATGTACCGGGACGACCTGCGGCTCAAGCCCGCCCGCGCGCTGGAGCACACCGAGATCCCGGGCGACGGCATCGACGGCCGGCTGGTGATCCTCGTCGACGACGTGCTCTTCTCCGGCCGCACCATCCGCGCCGCCCTCGACGCGCTCAGCGACATCGGCCGCCCGCGGGCCGTCCAGCTCGCCGTCCTGGTCGACCGCGGCCACCGCGAGCTGCCGATCCGCGCCGACTACGTGGGCAAGAACCTCCCCACCTCGCTGCGCGAGGCCGTGCAGGTCCGCCTCGCCGACACCGACGGCGTGGACGCCGTCCTGGTCGGCGACCGCGACTACGCGGCCCGATCGTCGCAGGCCCTGGCCTCCCGGCCGTCCGAACCGCACCTCCCGGAGTAACCCGCGTGAAGCGCCACCTCGTCTCCGCCGCCGACCTCACCCGCGACGACGCGCTGCTGATCCTGGACACCGCCGAGGAGCTGGCCCAGCTCTCCGGACGGGCCGTCAAGAAGCTGCCCACGCTCCGTGGCCGGACCGTCGTCAACCTCTTCTTCGAGGACTCCACCCGGACCAAAACCTCCTTCGAGGTCGCCGAGAAGCGGCTCTCCGCCGACGTCATCAACTTCTCCGCCAAGGGTTCCTCGGTCTCCAAGGGCGAGAGCCTCAAGGACACCGCGCTCACCCTGCAGGCCATGGGCGCCGACGCGGTCGTCATCCGGCACCACGCCTCCGGCGCGCCGGCCCGGCTCGCCCAGTCCGACTGGCTGCACGGCAGCGTCATCAACGCCGGTGACGGCACCCACGAGCACCCCACCCAGGCGCTGCTCGACGCCTTCACCATGCGCCGCCACCTCAACGCGGGTGCCGGCCGTGACCTCGCCGGCCGCCGGGTGACCATCGTCGGCGACATCCTGCACAGCCGGGTCGCCCGCTCCAACGTCCACCTGCTCACCACCCTCGGCGCCCAGGTCACCTTCGTGGCCCCGCCGACGCTGCTGCCGATCGGCATCGAGAACTGGCCCTGCGAGGTCAGCTACGACCTGGAGAGCGTGCTCCCCAAGACGGACGCGCTGATGATGCTCCGGGTGCAGCGCGAGCGGATGAACGCCGCCTTCTTCCCGACCGAGCGCGAGTACAGCCGCCGCTACGGCCTGGACGGCGCCCGGATGGCCCAGCTGCCCGAGCACGCCATCGTGATGCACCCCGGCCCGATGGTCCGCGGCATGGAGATCACCGCCGACGTCGCCGACTCGCCGCGCTGCACCGTGGTCGAGCAGGTCGCCAACGGCGTCTCCGTCCGGATGGCCGTCCTCTACCTGCTGCTCGGCGGCGCCGTCTTCGCCGACGGCTCCGCCGACCCCGCCCGCACCGACTCCGTGGAGACCGCTCAGTGACCACCTACCTGATCCGCAACGCCCAGCTCCTCGGTGGCGCCCCGCAGGACCTCCACCTCGCCGACGGCGTCGTCAAGGAGATCGGCACCGGCCTCACCGTCGAGGCCGACATCGAGATCGACGCCACCGGTCTGATCGCCCTGCCCGGGCTGGTCGACCTGCACACCCACCTGCGCGAGCCCGGCCGCGAGGACGCCGAGACGGTGCTCACCGGCACCCAGGCCGCCGCCATGGGCGGCTTCACCGCCGTCCACGCGATGGCCAACACCTTCCCGGTGGCCGACACCGCCGGCGTGGTCGAGCAGGTCTGGCGCCTCGGCCAGGAGTCCGGCTACTGCGACGTGCAGCCGGTCGGCGCCGTCACCGTCGGCCTGGAGGGCAAGAAGCTCGCCGAGCTCGGCGCGATGCACGAGTCCGCGGCCGGCGTGCGGGTCTTCTCCGACGACGGCAAGTGCGTGGACGACGCGGTGATCATGCGCCGCGCGCTGGAGTACGTGAAGGCCTTCGACGGGGTCGTCGCCCAGCACGCCCAGGAGCCGCGGCTCACCGAGGGCGCCCAGATGAACGAGGGCCAGGTCTCCGGCGAGCTCGGGCTCGGCGGCTGGCCGGCCGTCGCCGAGGAGGCGATCATCGCCCGCGACGTGCTGCTCGCCGCGCACGTCGGCTCCCGCCTGCACGTCTGCCACGTCTCCACGGCCGGCTCGGTCGAGATCATCCGCTGGGCCAAGGCCAAGGGCTGGAACGTCACCGCCGAGGTCACCCCGCACCACCTGCTGCTGACCGACGAGCTGGTCCGCTCCTACGACCCGGTGTACAAGGTGAACCCGCCGCTGCGCACCGCCGAGGACGTCCAGGCGCTGCGCAAGGCGCTCGCCGACGGCACCATCGACGCCGTCGCCACCGACCACGCGCCGCACCCGGCCGAGGACAAGGACTGCGAGTGGGCCGTCGCCGCGATGGGCATGGTCGGCCTGGAGACCGCGCTCTCGGTCGTCCAGCAGACCATGGTCGACACCGGCCTGCTGAACTGGGAGGGCGTCGCCGACCGGATGTCGCACCGCCCGGCCCGGATCGGCCGTCTGAGCGGCCACGGACGGCCGATCTCGGTGGGTGAGCCGGCGAACCTGGTGCTGTTCGATCCCGCGTACCGTGGTGCCGTGAACCCCGACAGCTTCGCCACGCGCTCCCGCAACACCCCCTACCGGGGCCTCGACCTGCCCGGCCGGGTGCACGCCACCTTCCTGCGCGGCACCGCGACCGTGCTGGCCGGCGAGCTGGCCGAGCAGGGCGGGCTGGTATGACCCCGGTGCTGCTCGCGCAGGAGCAGGCCAGGGTCACCAACTGGCCCGGGTACATCGGCTGGGCCGTCGGCCTGCTGATCGTGATCGGCCTGGTCTACTGGCTGATGCGCCAGGGCTGGAACTGGCGGCGCACCCTCCAGTCCGGCATCCCGGCGCTGCCCGCCGTGCCGGAGCGGGCCGGCCGGACCATCCTGGAGACCAGCGGCCGGTACCACGGCACCACCACCGCCGGGAACTGGCTGGACCGGGTCGTGGCGCACGGCCTGGGCACCCGCAGCCGCGCCGACCTGACCCTCGGTGAGAACGGCCTGCTGGTACGGCGCCCCGGCGACGTCGACCTCTGGATCCCCGCCGAGCACCTCACCGGTGCCCGGACGGACTCCGGGATCGCCGGAAAGGTCGTCCCGTCCGGACTGCTCGTCGTCACCTGGACGCACGAGGGGACCGCCCTGGACTCGGGTTTCCGGGCCGACCACCCCGACGAGCACGCCGCCTGGGTCGAGGCGGTCGCTCAACTCGCAACACGTACGAAGACGAAGACGGAAGAGGCCGCTCCATGACCGCACCTGCCCCCACCACGCAGCGCCAAGGACGGGAGCGTGCGCCGTTGAGCCGCCCCGCCGCCGTGCTCGTCCTGGAGGACGGCCGGATCTTCCGCGGCCAGGCCTACGGCGCGACCGGCGAGACCTTCGGCGAGGCGGTCTTCAACACCGGCATGTCCGGCTACCAGGAGACCCTGACCGACCCGTCGTACCACCGCCAGGTGGTCGTGATGACCGCCCCGCAGATCGGCAACACCGGCTGGAACGACGAGGACGACGAGTCCAAGCAGATCTGGGTCGCCGGCTACGTCGTCCGCGACCCCGCCCGGGTCGCGTCCAACTGGCGCTCGCGGCGCTCGCTGGACGACGAGCTCGTCCGCCAGGGCGTCGTCGGCATCAGCGGCATCGACACCCGGGCGCTCACCCGCCACCTGCGCGAGCGCGGCGCCATGCGCTGCGGCATCTTCTCCGGCCCGACGCTGGCGGACGACGCCGCGCTGCTCGCCAAGGTGCAGCAGTCGCCCGAGATGAAGGGCGCCGACCTCTGCGCCGAGGTCGCCACCACCGAGACGTACGTGGTGCCCGCGGTCGGCGAGAAGCGGTTCACCGTCGCCGCGCTGGACCTCGGCATCAAGGCGATGACCCCGCAGCGGATGGCCGAGCGCGGCATCGAGGTGCACGTGCTGCCGGCCAACGCCACCCTGGAGGAGGTCTACGCGGTCAACCCGGACGGCGTCTTCTTCTCCAACGGCCCGGGCGACCCGGCCACCGCCGACCACCAGGTCGCCCTCGCGCAGGGCGTGCTGGAGCGCAAGACCCCGTTCTTCGGGATCTGCTTCGGCAACCAGATCCTCGGCCGCGCGCTGGGCTTCGGCACCTACAAGCTCAAGTACGGTCACCGCGGCATCAACCAGCCGGTGCAGGACCGCACCACCGGCAAGGTCGAGGTCACCGCGCACAACCACGGCTTCGCCGTGAACGCACCGCTGGACAAGGTCAGCGACACGCCCTACGGCCGCGTCGAGGTCTCCCACGTCTGCCTGAACGACGACGTGGTCGAGGGCCTCCAGGCGCTGGACGTGCCCGCCTTCAGCGTGCAGTACCACCCCGAAGCGGCGGCCGGCCCGCACGACGCGGCCTACCTCTTCGACCGTTTCGTGAGCCTTATGGAGGGCCAGCGTGCCTAAGCGCACCGACATCAAGTCCGTCCTGGTCATCGGCTCCGGCCCGATCGTGATCGGCCAGGCCGCGGAGTTCGACTACTCCGGCACCCAGGCCTGCCGGGTCCTCAAGGCCGAGGGCCTGCGGGTCGTCCTGGTCAACTCCAACCCGGCCACGATCATGACCGACCCGGAGATCGCCGACGCCACCTACGTCGAGCCGATCACCCCGGAGTTCGTCGAGAAGATCATCGCCAAGGAGCGCCCCGACGCCCTCCTGCCGACCCTCGGCGGGCAGACCGCGCTCAACACCGCGATCTCGCTGGACGCCAACGGCGTGCTCGCCAAGTACAACGTCGAGCTGATCGGCGCCAAGGTCGAGTCGATCCACAAGGGCGAGGACCGCGAGCTCTTCAAGGGCGTCGTCGAGGCGGTCAACGCCAAGATCGGCCACGGCGAGTCCGCCCGCTCCGTCATCTGCCACACCATGGACGAGGTGCTGGCCGGCGTCGACACCCTCGGCGGCTACCCGGTCGTGGTCCGCCCCTCCTTCACCATGGGCGGCGCCGGCTCCGGCTTCGCCCACAACGAGGAGGACCTGCGCCGCATCGCCGGCCAGGGCCTGACCCTCTCGCCGACCACCGAGGTGCTCCTGGAGGAGTCCATCCTCGGCTGGAAGGAGTACGAGCTGGAGCTGATGCGCGACAAGAACGACAACGTCGTGGTCGTCTGCTCCATCGAGAACTTCGACCCGATGGGCGTGCACACCGGTGACTCGATCACCGTCGCCCCGGCGATGACGCTCACCGACCGCGAGTACCAGATCCTGCGCGACGTCGGCATCGCCGTCATCCGCGAGGTCGGCGTCGACACCGGCGGCTGCAACATCCAGTTCGCGGTCAACCCCGAGGACGGCCGGGTCATCGTCATCGAGATGAACCCGCGCGTGTCCCGCTCCTCCGCGCTGGCCTCCAAGGCGACCGGCTTCCCGATCGCCAAGATCGCCGCCAAGCTGGCCGTCGGCTACACCCTCGACGAGATCCCCAACGACATCACCGAGCAGACGCCGGCGTCGTTCGAGCCGACCCTCGACTACGTCGTGGTCAAGGTGCCGCGGTTCGCGTTCGAGAAGTTCCCGAGCGCCGACGCCACGCTGACCACCACCATGAAGTCGGTCGGCGAGGCCATGGCCATGGGCCGCAACTTCCCCGAGGCGCTGAACAAGGCGCTCCGCTCGCTGGAGAAGAAGGGCTCCCAGTTCACCTGGACCGGCCCGGTCGGGGACAGGGCCGCGCTGCTGGAGAAGGCCGTCGTGCCCACCGACGGCCGGATCAACACCGTCATGCAGGCCATCCGCGCCGGCGCCACCCCGGAGGAGGTGTTCGACGCCACCAAGATCGACCCGTGGTTCGTCGACCAGCTCTTCCTGCTGGACGAGATCGCCGCCGAGCTGGCCGAGGCCGCCGAGCTCACCCCCGAGCTGCTGCGCCACGCCAAGCGGCACGGCTTCTCCGACCAGCAGATCGGCGAGATCCGCGGCCTGCGCCCCGACGTCGTCCGCGAGGTCCGGCACGCGCTCGGCATCCGCCCGGTGTTCAAGACCGTCGACACCTGCGCCGCCGAGTTCGCCGCCAAGACCCCGTACTTCTACTCGTCCTACGACGAGGAGAACGAGGTCGCCCCGCGCACCAAGCCCGCCGTGATCATCCTCGGCTCCGGCCCGAACCGCATCGGCCAGGGCATCGAGTTCGACTACTCCTGCGTGCACGCCTCCTTCGCGCTGGCCGACGCCGGGTACGAGACCGTGATGGTCAACTGCAACCCGGAGACCGTCTCCACCGACTACGACACCTCCGACCGGCTCTACTTCGAGCCGCTCACCCTGGAGGACGTGCTGGAGATCGTCCACGCCGAGCAGCAGGCCGGACCGCTCGCGGGCGTCATCGTCCAGCTCGGCGGCCAGACCCCGCTCGGCCTGGCCCAGGCGCTGAAGGACAACGGCGTGCCGATCGTCGGCACCCAGCCCGAGGCGATCGACCTCGCCGAGGAGCGCGGCGCATTCGGCCGCGTGCTGCGCGACGCCGGCCTGCCCGCCCCCAAGCACGGCACCGCCTTCTCCTTCGAGGAGGCCAAGGCGATCGCCGACGAGATCGGCTACCCCGTCCTGGCCCGCCCGTCCTACGTGCTCGGCGGCCGCGGCATGGAGATCGTCTACGACGAGGCCTCCCTCGCCTCCTACCTGGAGCGGCACGCCGGCCTCATCTCCGAGCACCCGGTGCTGATCGACCGCTTCCTCGACGACGCGGTGGAGATCGACGTCGACGCGCTCTACGACGGCACCGAGCTCTACCTCGGCGGCGTCATGGAGCACATCGAGGAGGCCGGGATCCACTCCGGCGACTCCGCGTGCGCGCTGCCCCCGATCACCCTCGGCGGCTACGACATCAAGCGGCTGCGCGCCTCCACCGAGGCGATCGCCCGCGGCGTCGGCGTCCGCGGCCTGATCAACATCCAGTTCGCCCTCTCCGGCGACATCCTGTACGTGCTGGAGGCCAACCCGCGCGCCTCCCGCACCGTGCCGTTCACCTCCAAGGCGACCGCCGTGCCGCTGGCCAAGGCCGCCGCCCGGATCTCGCTCGGCGCCACCATCGCCGAGCTGCGCGCCGAGGGCCTGCTCCCGGCCGAGGGCGACGGCGGCACGCTGCCCGCCGACTGCCCGATCTCCGTCAAGGAGGCCGTGATGCCGTGGAGCCGCTTCCGCGACGTGCACGGCCGCGGCGTGGACACCGTCCTCGGCCCGGAGATGCGCTCCACCGGCGAGGTCATGGGCATCGACAAGGTCTTCGGCACGGCCTACGCCAAGGCCCAGTCCGGTGCCTACGGCGCGCTGCCGACCCGGGGCAAGGTCTTCGTCTCGGTCGCCAACCGGGACAAGCGCAACCTGGTCTTCCCGGCCCGCGCGCTGGTCGGCCTCGGCTTCGAGGTGCTCGCCACCGCCGGCACCGCCGAGGTGCTCCAGCGCGGCGGCATCCCGTCCACGCTGGTGCGCAAGCACAGCGAGGGCGAGGGTCCGAACGGCGAGCGGACCATCGTCCAGCTGATCCACGACGGCGAGGTCGACCTCATCATCAACACGCCGTACGGCACCGGCGGCCGCCTCGACGGCTACGAGATCCGCACCGCCGCCGTCGCCCGCGCCGTGCCCTGCCTCACCACCGTCCAGGCCATGGGCGCCGCCGTCCAGGGCATCGACGCGCTGCTGCGCGACGAGGTCGGGGTGATGTCGCTCCAGGAGCACGCCGAGCTGATCAACGCCGGCCGCAGCAAGTAGCACCACCGCAGTGGGGGGCACCGAACCGCCGGGTGCCCCCCACTGCCATGCCCACCCTCCCCGGCCTCCGGCCGGGGAGACCCCCAGGCCCGCCACCGCCCTGCCGACGGGCTGCGCCCGCCCCCGATGGAGCCCTGCTTTGTACAAGCTGCTGTTCGACCTCGTGTTCAAGAAGATGGACCCGGAGAAGGCCCACCACCTCGCCTTCTTCTGGATCCGGCTGGCGTCCTCGGTGCCCGGGCTGCGCACCCTGGTCCGGCTGGTGCTCGCCCCGCAGGACCGGGCGCTGCGCACCACCGCCCTCGGCCTCGACCTGCCCGGCCCGTTCGGCCTGGCGGCCGGCTTCGACAAGAACGGCGTCGGCATCGACGGCCTGTCGATGATCGGCTTCGACTACGTCGAGATCGGCACCATCACCGGCGAGCCGCAGCCCGGCAACCCGGCCCCGCGCCTGTTCCGCCTGATCGAGGACCGCGCGCTGGTCAACCGGATGGGCTTCAACAACCAGGGCTCGGCCCGGGTCGCCGCCCGCCTCGCCCGGCGCCCGCACACCACCTCCACCCCGGTGGTCGGCATCAACATCGGCAAGACCAAGGTGGTCGAGGAGGCCGACGCGATCGGCGACTACGTCAAGTCCACCGAGCGGCTCGCCAAGTACGCCGACTACCTGGTGGTCAACGTCAGCTCCCCGAACACCCCCGGGCTGCGCAACCTCCAGGCCGTCTCGCACCTCGGCCCGCTGCTCGCCGCCGTCCGCGAGGCCGCCGACCGCTCCACCGCGCACCACGTGCCGCTGCTGGTCAAGATCGCCCCCGACCTGGCCGACGAGGACGTCGACGCGGTCGCCGACCTCGCCCTGGAGCTGGGCCTGGACGGCATCATCGCCACCAACACCACCATCGGCCGCGAGGGCCTGCGCACCCCCGCCGCCCGGGTGGAGGAGATCGGCATGGGCGGCCTCTCCGGCGCCCCGCTCAAGGAGCGCGCGCTGGAGGTGCTCCAGCGCCTGCGCGCCCGTACCGGGGGCCGGCTGACGCTGGTCTCGGTCGGCGGCATCGAGACCGCCGAGGACGCCTGGCAGCGCATCGTCCACGGCGCCGACCTGGTCCAGGGCTACAGCGCCTTCATCTACCAGGGCCCCTTCTGGTGCCGTGCCATCCACAAGGGCCTCTCCGCCCGCGTCCGGGCCGGCGGCTTCCGCAACCTGGCCGCCGCCGTCGGCAGCGCCGTGCCCGCGCGCAAGGCCTCCTGAACCCCCTCACGCTCCTCGGAAGGACGACATGACCCTCGCCCCCTTCGGCGCCCGCCTGCGCCAGGCCCTCGACACCCGCGGCCAGCTCTGCGTCGGCATCGACCCGCACGCCTCCCTGCTCGCCGCCTGGGGGCTGGAGGACTCCGTCGCGGGCCTGGAGACCTTCAGCCGGACCGTCGTCGAGGCGCTGGCCGGCCGGGTGGCCGTGCTCAAGCCGCAGGCCGCCTTCTTCGAGCGCTTCGGCTCCAGGGGCGTCGCGGTGCTGGAGAAGTCCGTCGAGGAGGCCCGCGCGGCCGGCGCGCTGGTCCTGATGGACGCCAAGCGCGGCGACATCGGCTCCACCATGGCCGCGTACGCCGAGGCCTTCCTCTCCCCGGGCAGCCCGCTCTTCTCGGACGCCGTCACCGTCAGCCCCTACCTGGGCTTCGGCTCGCTGCGCCCGGCGCTCGACCTGGCCGCGGCCAACGGCGCGGGCGTCTTCGCGTTGGCGCTCACCTCCAACCCGGAGGGCGCCGAGGTGCAGCGCGCGGTCGGCGCGGACGGCGAGCAGGTGGCCGCCGCGGTGCTGCGCCAGCTGGCCGCCGAGAACGCCGGGGCCGAGCCGCTGGGCTCCTTCGGCGCGGTGGTCGGCGCGACCCTGGCCGACGCGGGCGTGGACCTCGCGATCAACGGCCCGCTGCTCGCCCCCGGGATCGGCGCCCAGGGCGCGACCATGGCGGACCTTCCGCGCGTGTTCGGCGCCTCGGCGCGCAACGTGGTGCCGAGCGTCAGCCGGGACGTGCTGAAGCACGGCCCGTCGCTGCCGGCCCTGCGGGACGCGGCGGACCGCTTCGTCCAGGAGTTCGCGGACGCGGTGAAGTGACCCGATAACCCTGCGCAGCGGCGCGACGGGGCGCCGTGGCGTCCCACGGCCCGACGTGAGCGCCGTCACATCGGCGCTGCCAAAGTCCGCAATCGCGGTCATTTTGCCCGGGAAAGTCCTGGTCGGCCTTGGCTGACCAGGACTTTTCGTGTTCTTTTCCTGACGTGGCGCCGCAATCCGGGTAGTGTCCGGCGATAGGTCATCGAAGAGCGGCGATTCCCGTTGCTCTCGCAGGTCAGAGCCGTGAGGTTCCCCTGTGGCCGGTGTCCTGGGAACCAAACCAGTCATAGCTCAATCCCTTCCTTCCACACCCTGAGGTGAACGGCGTGGCTCTTCCGCCCCTTACCCCTGAACAGCGCACCGCCGCGCTCGCCAAGGCCGCCGAGGCTCGCCGGGAGCGCGCCGAGGTCAAGAACCGGCTCAAGCACTCCGGCGCCTCCCTGCACGAGGTGATCAAGGCCGGCAAGGCCGACAACGACGTGATCGGCAAGATGAAGGTCTCCGCCCTGCTGGAGTCCCTCCCGGGCGTGGGCAAGGTCCGCGCCAAGCAGATCATGGAGCGCCTCGGCATCAGTGAGAGCCGTCGCGTCCGCGGCCTCGGTACGAACCAGATCGCCTCCCTGGAGCGGGAGTTCGGCGGCGGTGCCGCCTGACCGTGCCCCCGTGGTCCCGGGATCGTCCGCGATCCGGGATAATCGGTGCATGAGTGAGCGTCCGCGGCTGACCGTGCTCTCCGGCCCTTCGGGGGTCGGCAAGAGCACGGTCGTCGCTCATATGAGGAAGCAGTTCCCCGAGGTCTGGCTCTCGGTGTCGGCGACGACCCGCCACCCGAGGCCGGGCGAGCAGAACGGGGTCCAGTACCACTTCGTCGACAACGACGAGTTCGACAAGCTGATCGCCAACGGCGAGCTGCTGGAGTGGGCCGTCTTCGCCGGCAACCGCTACGGCACCCCGCGGTCGGCGGTGCTGGAGAAGCTGGAGCGCGGCGAGCCCGTCCTGCTGGAGATCGACCTGCAGGGCGCCCGTCAGGTGCGCGAGTCGATGCCCGAGGCGCAGCTGGTGTTCCTGGCTCCGCCGAGCTGGGACGAGCTGGTCCGCCGGCTCACCGGCCGGGGCACCGAGCCGCAGGACGTGATCGAGAAGCGGCTGGAGGCAGCCAAGGTCGAGCTGGCCGCCGAGACGGAGTTCGACACGACCCTTGTCAACACCTCCGTCGAGCAGGTGGCGTCCGAACTGCTAGCCTTGCTCGGTGTAGCCTGACCTGTCTGTCTTTTCCACCCTTTCGGAAGGTTTTCGCGTGTCCTCTTCCATGACCGCGCCCGAGGGCATCATCAACCCGCCGATCGACGAGCTGCTTGAGGCCACCGACTCCAAGTACAGCCTCGTGATCTACGCCGCCAAGCGCGCGCGCCAGATCAACGCGTACTACTCGCAGCTCGGTGAGGGCCTGCTGGAGTACGTCGGCCCCCTGGTCGACACCCACGTGCACGAGAAGCCGCTGTCGATCGCGCTGCGCGAGATCAACGCGGGCATGCTGACCGCCGAGGCGATCGAGGCTGCCTGACCCGGCTGCAACAGCTCTTCGAAGGGCCCGGCGGAATCGCTTCCGCCGGGCCCTTCGGCGTGCCCGGGGCGCCGCGGGCGGGGTGCCGTGAGCCGCTGCGGGACTCTGCGCGGCGCTGTGGGGTCCACCACGGTGCGGGCGGTTACTGAGGGGTCGTAGGGTGAGCACGTCCCAGACCTGGAGGAAAGCCGAACATGAGCGCGAGCGCGAGCACGGACCGGACCGACGCCCCCCGGGTGGTCCTCGGCGTCAGCGGCGGGATCGCCGCGTACAAGGCGTGCGAGCTGCTGCGGCGGTTCACCGAGTCCGGTCACCAGGTCACCGTGGTGCCCACCGAGGCCGCGCTGCACTTCGTCGGCGAGGCCACCTGGGCCGCGCTCTCCGGCCGCCCGGCCGCCACCGAGACCTGGGACCGCGTCCACGAGGTGCCGCACGTGCGGATCGGGCAGAACGCCGACCTGGTCGTGGTCGCCCCCGCCACCGCGGACCTGATGGCCAAGGCCGCCCACGGGCTCGCCGACGACCTGCTCACCAACACCCTGCTCACCGCCCGGTGCCCGGTCGTGCTGGCGCCGGCGATGCACACCGAGATGTGGGAGCACCCGGCCACCCGGGAGAACGTCGCCACGCTGCGCCGCCGGGGCGTGATCGTGCTGGAGCCCGCGGTCGGGCGGCTGACCGGGAAGGACACCGGCAAGGGCCGGCTGCCCGAGCCGTCCGCGATCTTCGACGCCTGCCGGGCCGTGCTCCGGCACGGCGGGGTCCGGACGGACCTGGCCGGGCGGCACGTGGTGGTCTCGGCCGGCGGCACCCGCGAGCCGCTCGACCCGGTGCGCTTCCTCGGCAACCGCTCCTCCGGCAAGCAGGGCTACGCGCTGGCCGTGACCGCCGCCGCGCGCGGCGCCCGGGTGACCCTGCTCTCGGCCAACGCCGAGCTGCCGGACCCGGCCGGCGTCGATGTGGTGCACGTCTCGACCGCACTGGAACTGCGGGACGCCGCGCTCGCTGCGGCCGGGGATGCGGACGCGGTGGTGATGGCCGCCGCGGTCGCCGACTTCCGCCCCGCCGAATACGCCACCGGCAAGATCAAGAAGGTCGAGGGGAAGGAACCGGCCCCCGTCGCACTCGTGCGGAACCCGGACATCCTGGCCGAGATCTCCGCCCATCGCCCCCGTTCGGGCCAACTGGTCGTGGGTTTTGCGGCGGAGACCGACGACGTGCTCGCCAACGGCCGCGCCAAGCTCGCCCGCAAGGGCTGTGACCTGCTGGTCGTCAACGAGGTCGGCAACGGGAAGGCCTTCGGCCAGGACGTCAACGAGGCCGTTGTCCTGGGCTCGGACGGCAGTGAGACGGCGGTGCCGGTGGGCCCCAAGGAGGCCCTTGCCGACGTGGTCTGGGACTTGGTCGCGAAGCGGCTGGAAATGATCGCGGAATGATCCTTACCGGTGATCGTCCGGTCTCCAATTTCGGAATGGAGTGACGCTTGCCGGTAGCTGACCGTTACACTCCAGGAATCAAGTCTTTCCGGATGTCCCCGGTTCGCCGGGGGCCTTCAGTCAGCAGCCGCTGCAACCCCAGGGAGCGCTGTGTCTCGCCGCCTGTTCACCTCGGAGTCCGTGACCGAGGGACACCCCGACAAGATCGCTGACCAGATCAGCGACACCATCCTCGACGCCCTTCTGCGGGAGGACCCGACTTCCCGGGTCGCCGTGGAGACGCTGATCACCACCGGCCAGGTGCACGTGGCCGGCGAGGTGACCACCAAGGCGTACGCCCCGATCGCCCAGCTCGTCCGGGACCGGATCCTGGAGATCGGCTACGACAGCTCGAAGAAGGGCTTCGACGGCGCCTCCTGTGGCGTGTCGGTGTCCATCGGTGCCCAGTCGCCCGACATCGCACAGGGTGTCGACACGGCGTACGAGGCCCGGGTCGAGGGTGACGAGGACGACCTGGACAAGCAGGGCGCCGGTGACCAGGGCCTGATGTTCGGCTACGCCTCGGACGAGACGCCGGAGCTGATGCCGCTGCCGATCACCCTGGCGCACCGCCTCTCGAAGCGGCTGTCCGAGGTGCGCAAGAACGGGACGATCCCGTACCTGCGCCCGGACGGCAAGACCCAGGTCACCATCGAGTACGACGGCGACAAGGCCGTCCGCCTGGACACCGTGGTCGTCTCCTCGCAGCACGCGAGCGACATCGACCTGGACTCGCTGCTCACCCCGGACATCCGCGAGTTCGTCGTGGAGCCGGAGCTGAAGGCGCTGGCCGAGCAGGGCATCAAGCTGGTGACCGAGGGCTACCGCCTGCTGGTCAACCCGACCGGCCGCTTCGAGATCGGCGGCCCGATGGGCGACGCCGGCCTCACCGGCCGCAAGATCATCATCGACACCTACGGCGGCATGGCCCGCCACGGTGGCGGCGCCTTCTCGGGCAAGGACCCGTCCAAGGTGGACCGCTCGGCCGCGTACGCGATGCGCTGGGTGGCGAAGAACATCGTCGCCGCCGGCCTCGCCCGCCGCGCCGAGGTGCAGGTCGCGTACGCGATCGGCAAGGCCGAGCCGGTCGGTCTCTTCGTGGAGACCTTCGGCACCGAGACCGTGCCGGTGCTGTCGATCCAGAAGGCCGTCACCGAGGTGTTCGACCTCCGCCCGGCGGCGATCATCCGTGACCTGGACCTGCTGCGGCCGATCTACGCCCAGACCGCCGCCTACGGCCACTTCGGCCGCGAGCTGCCGGACTTCACCTGGGAGCGGACCGACCGGGTCGAGCAGCTGAAGAAGGCTGTGCAGGACTGATCCGTGCAAGGCCGGTCGTCCGACCGGCCGAGCGCAGGCGGCGGCCCCCCCCGGGTCCCGGGGGGCCGCCCCCGGGGGCGGTGGGGGGTGGGTTTTGTGGTTGTGTAGGGGGGGCCGGGGTGTAAAGGGATCGATG
>NZ_JBHJUK010000101.1:0-35041 GCF_042266225.1 Kitasatospora sp. NPDC056181 | reverse complement strand
CGGGACGCGGGGCGGCGGCAGCCGGGGCGGCGGGCGCCGATCCGGCTGCGGGGGTCGGACGGGGGGCCGGCGCCGCGGCGGGGCGCGGACCCGGGGTCGGGGCACCCGGCTTGGGTGCGGCCGCACCGGCGGCGGGACCACCGGTGGGCTGGGGCGCCGCGGGCTTCCGCGGGCCAGGCTTGGCAGCGGAACCACCACCGGTGGGGGCCACTCCCAGAGCGTCAGTCAACTTGCGCACGACCGGCGCCTCGATCGTCGAGGACGCCGAACGGACGAACTCGCCGAGCTCGGTGAGCTTGGCCATGACGGCCTTGCTCTCCAAGCCAAGCTCCTTGGCGAGTTCATAAACCCGGACCTTAGCCACTTCACTCCTGTCTATGAGTCCGGGGGGTCTCGTCCGCCGGACTGTCGCTACTTCATGGGCGTACCCATCGCGTACTCATCGCGTACTCATCGAGTGCTCATCGCAATCTCGACCTACTTCCACATCGCGAGGTACCTGACTGGTGGCACGGCGCGCGGCTGCCCGCGCACTGTGCTTGTTGCGGTGGTTCTCCGCCGCGTGGAGCGGCGGCCGTAACGGGGAGGTGCCCGCCGGGCCGGCCTGAGGAAGCTCAGGGCGCCGGGGTGTCGCCTGCCCGCTCCTCGATGTACCCGCGGAGCCGCTCGGTGTCGAGCGTGCCCTGGAGCCGGAAGGCCCGGGGGAACGCCCGGCGGCGGACCGCGAGGTCGAGGCAGGCCGGATCGGGGTGCAGGTGCGCGCCCCGGCCCGGCAGTGCGCCACGGGGATCGGGGACGCAGACGCCCTCGACCGCCGTGACACGCAACAGCTGGTGCTTGGCCGCTCGCTTGCGGCAGCCCACGCAGGTGCGTTCCGGGCGTGCTCGGACATGCGTCCGGCCAGACGAAGGCAAGTCTACCCCTCCGAAGGGACATGGCGCCGCCCCGCCGATCCGGACCGGATCGGCGGGGGGCCCGTGCATCGGTGTCATCCGTCCGGCTCCGGCCACTCGGCGGAGCCGCTGCTAGTTGTCGCCGTCCCGGCCGGCGCCGTCGGAACGGTCCTGCGACCGCTCCTCGGGCTGGCCCTCGGTGTCCGGCCGGATGTCGATCCGCCAGCCGGTGAGGCGGGCGGCGAGGCGGGCGTTCTGCCCCTCCTTGCCGATCGCCAGCGACAACTGGTAGTCGGGCACGATCACCCGTGCGGAGCGCTGGTTGTAGTCCACGATCTCGACGCTCGTCACCCGTGCGGGGGACAGCGCCGCGGCGACCATCTCGCGCGGGTCCTCCGACCAGTCGACGATGTCGATCTTCTCGCCGTGCAGCTCGCCCATCACCGCGCGCACCCGGCTGCCCATCGGGCCGATGCAGGCGCCCTTGGCGTTCAGCCCGCTCCGGCGCGACCAGACCGCGATCTTGGTGCGGTGGCCGGCCTCGCGGGCGATCGCCGCGATCTCCACGCTGCCGTCCGCGATCTCCGGGACCTCCAGCGCGAAGAGCTTCTTCACCAGGCTCGGGTGGGTGCGCGAGAGCGTCACCGACGCGCCGCGGACACCCCGGCGCACCGCCACCACGTAGCACTTGAGACGGGTGCCGTGCCGGTAGTCCTCGCCCGGGACCTGCTCCTGCGGCGGCAGGATGGCCTCCAGCTTGCCGATGTCGACCAGCACGTTCTTCGGGTCGTTGCCCTGCTGGACGACACCGGTGACGATGTCGCCCTCCTTGCCCGCGTACTCGCCGAAGGTCTGGTCGTCGGCGGCGTCGCGCAGGCGCTGCATCATCACCTGGATGCCGATGCTGGACGCGATCCGGCCGAAGCCGCTCGGGGTGTCGTCGAACTCCTTCGGCTCGACGCCCTCGTCCAGCTCCGCCGGGTCCTCCGTCGCCCACACGGTGACGTGGCCGGACTTGCGGTCCAGCTCGACCCGGGCCCGGCGGCGCGAGCCCTCGGTGCGGTGGTACGCGGTGAGGAGGGCCGACTCGATGGACTCGACCAGCAGGTCGAAGGGGATGTTCTTCTCGTTGACCAGCGTGCGCAGGGCACTCATGTCGATGTCCACGGCTACGCCTCCTCGTCTTTCGTCACGTTCATATCGGTCCGGTCGGTGCTGGGAGCGTTACTCCGCACCGTCCTCCCCCTCGTCGGTGGCGTCGTCGTCCGCGAAGTCCGGGGCCTCGTCGAGGAGCTTCTCGTCCTTGCGGTTGAACTCCACCTGGACGCGCGCCCGGTCCACCTCGGTGTACTCCAGACGGCGCTCCTTGGCGCGACCGCGGCCCTTCACCGGCTGCACCTCGACCAGCGCGCCGTCCTCGTCCGCCTCCAGCACCCGGGCGACGATCTCCCCGCCGTCGACCAGGTGGATCTTGGCCAGCCGGCCCTCGGCCCGGCGCCAGTGGCGGGGCTCGGCCAGCGGGCGCTCGGCGCCCGGCGAGCCGACCTCCAGCACGTAGGCGCCGGCGCCCATCACGTCGGACTCGTCCAGGGCCTCGCCGACCAGGCGGCTGAACTCGGCGATGGTGTCCAGGTCCACGCCGCCGTCGGCGTCGACGTCGATCTGCACCTGCCGGCGGCTGCCCGCCTGGGTGACCTTCACGTCCTCCAGGTCCAGGCCCTCCCGGGCCGCCAGGGGCTCCAGCAACGCGCGCAGCCGGTCGATGTGGGTGGTGCTCATCCGGGTGGACTCCTCGGCCGCGTCTGCTGTTGTCAGGAGGGGGTACCGCACCCCCTGGCGCCGGACCGGCGCAGGCCGGGTCGCGGCAGCTCGGCCCAAAGCCTATCCGGTGAAGCCGCCAACCACCGATTCCGCACGGCGCGCGGCAGCCCCCGCGACACCCACTGCGAGCAAGCTCACACCGGCCGGGCCCGGCACCCGACAACCCAATCCATCCCCACGGACGTGGGGATTCTGTAATCATTCACGCCAACGAGGGCAGGCGGGCAAGCCGTCCTCCCGTACACGCCCCGGAGTGACGACGATGCAGCCGCCCAGCCGACGGACCTTCCTGGCCCTCGGCCTGCTCCTCACCACGGGCGGCGCGCTCACCGCGTGCACCGACTCGCACGACGGCAAGGACGCCACCGAGGGCGAGCGCCGCCGCCCCGACCCCGACGAGCCGGTCCGGCTGCGCGCCGTCGCCGCCACCGACACCCTGCTCGCCGGGTACGACGCCCTGCTGGCCGGGCCGGGGGCCGGGCAGGCGGCGCAGCTCCAGCCGCTGCGGGCCGAGGTGGCCCAGCACCGGGCCGCGCTGGCGGGGGCCCAGGCCTCGCCCTCGGCCGCCCCGGCGTCCGCCACTGCTGGTTCCGCCGCCCCGGGTTCCGCCTCCCCGTCGGCCTCCTCCACCGGCGCGGCCGCGTCGGCGGTCACCAGCACCGCGGCGCTCGCCTCGCTGGAGCGGCAGACCGCGCAGACCCGGCTCGCCGACCTCGGCGCCGCCTCGCCCCAGCTGGCCCGGCTGCTCGCATCCGTCTCCACCGCCGGGGTGCTGCACGCCGTGGCGCTCGGCGACACCGCCCCGCCGACCGTCCCGGCCCCCGGTCCCGCCTCCGCCTCGCCGTCCGCCTCCGGATCCCCCTCGCCCTCCTCGTCCGGCGCCGGCTCGTCCGCCTCCGGCTCCCCGTCCGCCGCCCCGTCCGGTGCGGGCGGTGCCCCGGCCGTCGGTCCCGAGGCCGTCACGGCCTTCCAGGCCGCCCTGAGCGCCGAGCACGCCGCGATCTACGGCTACGGCGTGGTGGGCGCCCGGCTCCCCGAGGACCAGCAGCGGGCCGACGCCCGGACCGCCTTGGCCGCCCACCAGACCCGGCGGGACGCCTGGCAGCGCCTGCTCGGCGGGGTCGGCGCCACCCCGAACGCGGCCGCCGCCGGCTACCAGCTGCCGTTCCCGGTCACCGACGCGGCCGCCGCCGGCCGGCTCGCCGCCCACATCGAGACCCGGCTCACCACGGTCTACGCCGACCTGGTGGCCGCCGTCGACGGCACCCAGCGCACCACCGCGGCCGACGCGCTGCGCGAATGCGCCCTGCGCACCCGCCACTGGGGCGCCGCCCCCACCGCGTTCCCGGGCATCCCCGACCCCGCCACCGCCCCGGCCTCCGGCAGCCCGACGGCGGCCCCCACCCCGGCCGCCACCGGCTGACGCCGCGGCCGCGCGGACGGCCGCCCGCCCCCGACACCACGTCACTCCCGCTCCCCCGCCGGACCCGCGGACACCGCCGTCGGCCGCCCCCGTACCCCCTCGTCGCTGACCTGCGGTTTCGCCGCCATGGCCGACAATGGACGGGTAGCACCACGGGGGAAGCACCAACCGGAAGGCCAGCATGTCGGAGGCACCAGGGCAGATCACCGTCCCCGAGTGGCTGGCGCGCAGCGTCGGCACGGACGAGGAGGGGAGGAGCTGGCTGGCGGACCTGCCGGCCCTGGTCGCCGACGGGCTGGCCCGCTGGGACCTCACCCTGGACCGGGTGCTCGACCCGGGCGGCAGCCTGAGCCTGATCGGCTACGTCCACCGCGACGACCTCAGCCCCGCCGTCCTCAAGGCCGGGCTGGTCACCGCCGAGACCGCCCAGGAGCACGCCGCGCTCACCCTGTGGGCCGGCCGCGGGGCCGTGCTGCTGCTGGCCGCCGACCCGGCCCGGGGGCTGCTGCTGCTGGAGCGGCTGCACGGTGACATCCCGCTGCGCTCACTGGCCGAGCCGAAGGCGATGCTGGAGGCCACCAGCCTGCTGCACCGGCTCTGGGTGGAACCGTCCGAGGGCCACCCGTTCCCCACGCTCGCCGACCGGGTCGCCGACACCACCGAGCGGATGCGCCGGCACGACGCGCTGCCGGGAGCCGCCGAGGCGTCCGCCCTGGTGGCCGAGGCGGTGGAGACCGCCGCGGGGCTGCTCGGCTCCGCCACCGAGACGTTCCTGCTGCACGGCGACTTCCACCACGGCAACGTCATGGCCGCCGACCGCGCGCCCTGGCTGGCGATCGACCCCCGGCCGCTGGCCGGCGAGCGCGCCTACGACCTCGCCCGGCTGGCGCTGGACCGGGCCGACACCCTGGTCGGCTCCCCGGGCGTGCCGGCCGCCGTGCGCCGCCGGCTGCACCAGCTCGGCGACGCCCTGGAGGTGGACCGGGAACGGCTGCGCGGCTGGACGCTGTTCCGCGCGGCCGACCTCGGCCTGCGCGCCCTGGCGGCGGGCCGCCGGGAGGACGCGGAGCTCTACCTGGAGTTCGCCGGCGCGCTCTGAGCCGTCGGCGGCTTCAGCAGCGGCAGCGGGGCGCCCATCACGGCGTAGAGGCGCTCGGTGTTGGGGAAGTGCACCGCGCGCGCGAGGTCCCGGTAGCCGAGCGAGCGGTAGAGACGGCGGGCCGGGGTCTCGGCATCGATCGCGGAGAGGATGCTGCGGCGCAGGCCGGACCGCTCGCAGAGGGTCCGGATCAGGGCGGAGCCGACGCCCCGGCCCTGGAAGTCGGGCAGCACGTGAAGTTCGGTGATCGCGAAGACCCCGTCCAGCCAGTCCCCGTACCCGTAGGCCTCCAGGTAGGGCTGGATCACCGTGCTCCACCAGTGCTCGCGGCGGTTGGGCATGCCGTACCCGAAGCCGACCAGCCGCCCGCCGCTGAACGCGCCCAGGGCGATCACGCCGGGCTGCTGCGCGTGCCGTCCGACGATGTGCAGCCGGACCATGACCTCCTCGGGCGTCAGCCCGAACGCCACCGCCTGGACATCGAGCGCCTGCGACGCCCACGCCGCAAGGTCGATGGCCTCGATCGTCACCCCGGTCAGCTGATCCATGCCCCGGACGTTACTACCGGCGACGGCCCGGCGCGGCCCTGGGAGGGGAACCGGGCGCCTGTCCGGCACCGGCCTCAGAAGAGGACGCTCATGAACGCGCCGACCTCGCGGAAACCGACCCGGCGGTAGGCCGCGCGGGCGCGCAGGTTGTAGTCGTTGACGTAGAGCGAGACCACCGGGGCGACCTCGCGCAGGGCGATGTCGAGGACGGCGGCCATGCCGGTCTCGGAGAGCCCCCGGCCGCGGTGGGCGGGGTCGACCCAGACGCCCTGGATCTGGCAGGCCCCCTCGGTGACGGCACCGATCTCGGCCTTGAAGAGCACCTCGCCGTCCTCGGTGAACCGGGCGAACGAGCGCCCGGCGGCGACCAGTTCGGCGACCCGGGCCTGGTAGAGCAGGCCACCGTCGCCGGCCAGCGGGGAGACCCCGACCTCCTCGGTGAACATCGCCACGCAGGCCGGCATCAGCGTCTCGACCTCGCCCCGCCGCACCCGCCGCACCAGCGGGTCGGGGGCGATCTCGGCGGACGGCACGGTGGCGGCCATCAGCGGCTGGTGGCCGCGGACCTCGCGGGCCGGGCCCCAACTGCGCTCCAGCAGCGCCCAGAGGGCCGCGGTGGACTCGGCGGGGCCGACGATCGAGGAGCAGCGCCGGCCCTGGCGGCGGGCCCGTTCGGCGAAGGCCTGGACGGCCTGCGGTCCGGCGTTGACCAGGACGAGGTTGGCGCCGGCGTAGCAGAGCGCGTCCAGTTCGCCGTGCTCGTCGTACCAGCCCCACATCTCGCCGCCGAGGCGCCACGGGTCCAGGCCGACGGCCTCCACCCGGGTGGCGACGAAGGCGTTGGCCACCGGGTCGCGGTGCAGCACCTCAAGGGTGTCCGCGAGGTCGGGGGCCTCCAGGACGCGCGTGGTCACCAGGGCGCGGGCGGCCTGGAACGAGCTGGGGAGCATCACACCTCGATCGAGCATCGAGACAGCACCTCACTGAGACGACTCTGGCCGCACCCTACTCCGTGGCCCCACCCGGCTACGGCCGCGGGGCCGTCCGCGCACGGACGGCCCCGCCTCCGGAAACTACTGTCCGCCGGTCACTCCGCGGCGGTCACGGTCGGGGCGCCGGACTCGACGCCCTCGGCCTGCATCTGCTCGGCGAGCTTGAGGGCCTCCTCGATCAGGGTCTCGACGATCTTCGACTCGGGAACGGTCTTGATCACCTCGCCCTTGACGAAGATCTGGCCCTTGCCGTTGCCGGAGGCGACGCCGAGGTCGGCCTCGCGGGCCTCGCCCGGACCGTTGACGACGCAGCCCATGACGGCCACGCGCAGCGGCACCTCCATGCCCTCCAGGCCGGCGGTGACCTCCTCCGCGAGCTTGTAGACGTCGACCTGGGCGCGGCCGCAGGACGGGCAGGAGACGATCTCCAGGCCGCGCTCGCGCAGGCCGAGCGACTCCAGGATCTGGTTGCCGACCTTGATCTCCTCGGCCGGCGGGGCGGAGAGCGAGACCCGGATGGTGTCGCCGATGCCCTCGGCGAGCAGCGCGCCGAAGGCGACCGCGGACTTGATGGTGCCCTGGAACGCCGGGCCGGCCTCGGTGACGCCGAGGTGCAGCGGGTAGTCGCAGGCGGCGGCGAGCTGGCGGTAGGCGTTGATCATCACGACCGGGTCGTTGTGCTTGACCGAGATCTTGATGTCGCGGAAGTCGTGCTCCTCGAACAGCGAGCACTCCCAGAGCGCGGACTCGACCAGCGCCTCGGGGGTGGCCCGGCCGTACTTCTCCAGCAGGCGCTTGTCGAGCGAGCCGGCGTTGACGCCGATCCGGATCGGGACGCCGGCGTCCTTGGCCGCCTTGGCGATCTCGCCGACCTTGTCGTCGAAGGCCTTGATGTTGCCCGGGTTGACGCGGACCGCGGCGCAGCCGGCGTCGATCGCGGCGAAGACGTACTTCGGCTGGAAGTGGATGTCCGCGATGACCGGGATCTTCGACTTCTTGGCGATGATCGGCAGCGCGTCGGCGTCGTCCTGCGACGGGCAGGCCACCCGGACGATCTGGCAGCCGGACGCGGTCAGCTCCGCGATCTGCTGCAGCGTGGCGTTGATGTCCGCGGTCACCGTGGTGGTCATCGACTGCACGGAGACGGGCGCGTCACCGCCGACCGGAACGTTGCCGACCATGATCTGCCGGGAGTAACGGCGCTTGGCGAGCGGCTTGAGCGGCAGGGACGGAATACCGAGCGAGATCGCGGTCATGTGCGCAGGGTTCCCCGGGGTTGAGGTGAGATCGGTCCGGCCGTTCGGGAAGGCCGGGGCCGGGCGCGCGGACGAACGCGCACCCGGCCTCCAACGGTACGGCACGGTGGTGGGCCCGGGCACACCAGCCGTACCCGCACCGTCAGCTGATCTTGACGGGGTTCACCAGGTCGGCGACCAGGACGAGCAGGGTGAAGCCGATGAAGATGCTGGCCACCACGTAGGCGAGCGGCATCAGCTTGGCCACGTCGAAGGGCCCCGGGTCGGGCCGCTTGAACAGCTGCGCGAAACGCCGGCGGACCGACTCCCAGAGCGCGCCCGCGATGTGGCCGCCGTCCAGCGGCAGCAGCGGCAGCATGTTGAACAGGAAGAGCGACAGGTTGATGCCGGCCAGCAGGTTCACGAAGAACGCGATCCGCTGGCTGCCGGGGATGTCGAGGGAGAACACCTCGCCGCTCACCCGGGCGGCGCCGACCATGCCGATCGGCGAGTCCGGGTCGCGCGGCGCGTCGTCCACGACGGCGTTCCACAGCCCCGGGATCTTGCCGGGCAGCGCGACCAGTGACTTCACCCCGTTCTCGGCCATGTCGTACATCCGGTCGACGGACTGGCCGAAGCCCAGCTGGACGACCCCGCTCGTGGGGGTGAACCCGAGGAAGCCGGCCTGCACGGTCTGGCCCTTCACCGGGAGGTTGTTGCCGTCGTACTTCTGCACGTCGTTGACGGCGATGGTGGGGGTGAGCGTCAGCCGCGTGCCGTCGCGGTCGACCACGACCGGCACCGTCCGCCCGGCCGACCTGCGGATGTCCGCCTGGAGCTGCTCGTAGTCGCGGATCCGGTCGCCGTCGAAGGAGACGACCTTGTCACCGGGCTTCAGCCCGGCCTGGGCGGCCGGCGTGAGCGGGGCGCCCGCCGGGCAGGTGTCCGTGGGCTGGCCGGCCTTGACGACGCACTGCGCGACCGTGCCGATCGTCGGCACCGGCATGTTGACGCCGAAGCCCATCAGGTAGGTCAGGAACAGCCCGAACGCCAGGACCAGGTTCATGAACGGGCCCGCGAACATCACGATGACGCGCTTCCACGGCTTGCGCGTGTAGAACAGCCGGTGCTCGTCGCCCTCCTGGAGCTCCTCGTACGAGGCCTCCCGGGCGTCCTCGATCATCGTCCGGAACGGCGAGCTGCTGCGCTTGGTGATCCGCCCGTCCTCGCCGGGCGGGAACATCCCGATCATGCGGATGTACCCGCCCAGCGGGATCGCCTTGAAGCCGTACTCCGTCTCGCCCTTCTTCCGGGACCAGACGGTCGGGCCGAAGCCGACCATGTACTGCGGCACCCTGATGCCGAACAGCTTGGCCGTGGAGAGGTGGCCCAGCTCGTGCCAGGCGATCGAGATCAGCAACCCGACCGCGAAGACCAGGATGCCGACCACCGTCATCACCGTTGCCACCGATGCTCCTCCGTCATGCCGCTCAGCCGTCGTCCTGTCCTACCGGATACCACCGCGGTCTGTCACCGGCCGCGGCGGCCGGGTCCGTCAGCCCGCCGCCAGCTCGCGGGCCCGGGCGCGTGCCCAGTCCTCCGCGTGCAGGACGTCCTCGACCGTCAGGGAAGTTCCCGCCGCGGGCGTTCCGTGCTCGGCCACGACCTTGGCAACAGTGTCCACGATCCCCGTGAAGGCGAGGCGGCCGTTCAGGAAGGCGTCCACGCACTCCTCGTTCGCCGCGTTGAAGACCGCCGGAACGGTGCCGCCCAGCGAGCCCGCCTCGCGGGCCAGCTCCACCGCCGGGAAGGCCTCGTTGTCCAGCGGGAAGAACTCCCAGGTGGCCGCCTTGGTCCAGTCGCACGCGGGCGCCGAGTCCGGGACCCGGTCCGGCCAGCCGATGCCCAGTGCGATCGGCATCCGCATGTCCGGCGGGCTGGCCTGGGCCAGCGTGGACCCGTCCGTGAACTCCACCATCGAGTGCACGACCGACTGCGGATGGACCACGACCTCGATCCGCTCGAACGGCACGTCGTACAGCAGGTGCGCCTCGATCACCTCCAAGCCCTTGTTGACCAGGGTGGCCGAGTTGATCGTCACCACCGGGCCCATCGCCCAGGTCGGGTGCGCCAGCGCGTCCTGCGGGGTCACGCCCGCCAGCTGCTCGCGGCTGCGGTTGCGGAACGGGCCGCCGCTGGCGGTGACCACCAGCTTGCGGACCTCCGCCCGGGTCCCGCCGGCCAGCGCCTGGAACAGCGCGGCGTGCTCGGAGTCCACCGGCACGATCTGCCCGGGCTTCGCGACCGCCTTCACCAGCGGGCCGCCGACGATCAGCGACTCCTTGTTGGCCAGCACCAGCACCCGCCCCGCCTCCAGCGCGGCCAGCGTCGGGCGCAGGCCGATCGAGCCGGTGATGCCGTTCAGCACCGAGTGGCACTCCGTCGCGGCCAGTTCGGTGGCCGCGTCCGGGCCCGCCAGCACGGCGGGCAGCGGCCGGCCCGCGGCCTTCGCCGCCAGCGCCTCGCGCAGCGCCGGCTCGGCCGCCGGGTCGGCGACCGCCACGGTGTGCACGCCCAGCTCGAGCGCCTGCTCGGCCAGCAGCTCCACCCGGCCGCCCGCCGCCGACAGGGCGACCACGCGGAACCGGTCCGGGTTGCGGCGCACCACGTCGATGGCCTGGGTGCCGATCGACCCGGTGGACCCGAGGATCACCAGCTCCCGGGGGGCGGAGGGGTCCTTCACCACGGGGGTGAAGCGCAACTGCGGGTGCGCGAGCGAAGTCATGCGCCCATTGTGTCCTGCCCGCGGGCCTCCCCAGGACGCCGGTCCGTGCTCCCGCTACCGTCGGAGCCATGCGTACCGTCATCGCCGGGGGCCACGGACAGATCGCGCTCAAGCTGGAACGGCTGCTCGCCGAGCGCGGCGACCGGCCCGCCGGGATCATCCGCCGCCCCGAACAGGCCCCGGACCTGGTGGCCGCCGGCGCCGAGCCGCTGCTGCTCGACCTGGAGGCCGCCACCGCCCCCGAACTCGCCCAGGTGCTGGCCGGCGCCGACGCCGTGGTCTTCGCCGCGGGCGCCGGGCCGGGCAGCGGCGCCGACCGCAAGAACACCGTCGACCGCGACGCGGCCGTCCTGCTCGCCGACGCCGCCCGGCTGGCCGGCGTCCGGCGCTACCTGATGATCTCCTCGATGGGCGCCGACGCCGGCGCGACGTACCCCGCCGACCCGGTCTTCGAGACCTACCTGCGGGCCAAGGGCGCCGCCGACGACGCCGTCCGGGCGAGCACCGCGCTGGAGTGGACGGTGCTGCGCCCCGGCAGGCTCACCGACGGCCCCGGCACCGGCCTGGTCCGGCTCGCCCCGTCCGTCGGGCGCGGAGCGGTGGACCGGGCCGACGTGGCCGCCGTGCTGGCCGCGCTGCTGCACGAGCGGGGCACCGCCGGGCAGACCCTGGAACTGGTCTCCGGCAACGCCACCGTGGCCGAGGCCGTCGCGGCGGCCGCCGGGCACGGCTGAGCCGCTCCCCCGTCCCGTCCGGACACGTCGAGGGGCCCGGACACCGCTCCGCGGTGCCGGGCCCCTCGAGGCTCGTCCTAGAGGTCCAGGCCGGTGAGGACCAGGACCTTCTCGACGGTGTAGTCGTCCATCGCGTACTTGACGCCCTCGCGGCCGACGCCGGAGTCCTTGACGCCGCCGTACGGCATCTGGTCGGCGCGGTAGGACGGGGCGTCACCGATGATCACGCCGCCGACCTCCAGCTCCCGCTGGGCGCGGAAGGCGGTCTGCAGGTCACGGGTGAAGACACCCGCCTGCAGGCCGAAGTCGGAGTCGTTGACGGCGGCGAAGGCCTCGTCGGTGCCGTCCACCTTGTGCAGCGACAGGACCGGGCCGAACACCTCGGCCTTGGCCAGGATCGCGTCGGCCGGCAGGTCGGCCAGCACGGTCGGGGCGTAGGTCGCACCCTCGCGGGTACCGCCGGTCAGCACCTTGGCGCCCTTGGCGACCGCGTCGTCCACCCAGGACTCCACCCGCTTGGCGGCGTTCTCGTCGACCAGCGGGCCGACGTCGGTGGCGTCCTCGTTCGGGTCACCGGTGACCTGGGCCCGGACCTTGGCGACGACCTTCTCCACCAGCTCGTCGTAGACGGACGCGTCGGCGATCACGCGCTGCACCGAGATGCAGGACTGGCCGCCCTGGTAGTTGGCGAACATCGCGATCCGGGTGGCGGCCCAGTCCAGGTCGGCCTCGGAGGACCAGTCGGCGAGCACCACGGCCGCGGCGTTGCCGCCCAGCTCAAGGGTGGTGTGCTTGCGCGGCACCGAGTCCATGATCTGGTAGCCGACCTTGTCCGAACCGGTGAAGGAGATCACCGGCAGACGCGGGTCCTGCACCAGGGCGGGCATCCGGTCGTTCGGCACCGGCAGGACGCTCCAGGAACCGGCCGGCAGGTCCGTCTCGGCCAGGATCTCGCCCAGCACCATCGCCGAGAGCGGGGTCGCCGGAGCCGGCTTGAGGATGATCGGGGCGCCGACCGCGATCGCCGGGGCGACCTTGTGGGCGACCAGGTTCAGCGGGAAGTTGAACGGGGCGATGCCCAGCACCACGCCGCGCGGGAACCGGCGCACCACCGCGAAACGGCCGACGCCGCCCGGGTCGGTGTCCAGCCGCATGGTCTCGCCGTTGGTCCGGCGGGCCTCCTCGGCCGCCCAGCGGAAGACGGAGACGGCACGGCCGACCTCACCGCGGGCCCACTTGATCGGCTTGCCGTTCTCGGCGGTGATCAGCCGGGCGATCTCCTCGGTGCGCTCGGCCAGGCGCTTGGCCACGTGGTCCAGCGCGGCGGCGCGCACGTGCGCGGGGGTCGCGGCGAACACCGGAAGCGCGGCCACGGCGGCGTCCAGCGCCTCCTCGACCTGGGCCTCGGTCGGCACGCTGACCTTGCCGACCAGACGGCCGTCCCAGCTGTTGTGCACCTCGAAGTCGGCGTCGCCGCTAGCCCGGCGGCCGGCCAGCCAGAATTCGTACGTGGTGGTCACCGTGGTACCGGCCCTCTCCTCGTCGTCCTCACGGCCCCACGGACGTGGAACCTGGAACCGAGGGTAGGGCGGCGGCGCACCGACCCGGATTGGCCACCAAGTAGCGTTCGACCGGGCAGGCACTCCACAGCGTCCAGCCCGGGGATTTATTCCTCGCCGGAGCGCCGGGATCCGTTCCCCGCGGGAGCGCCGGGATCTACTCCTCGCCGGAGCGCAGCGCCAGCCAGAGCTCCATCCGCACGTCGGTGTCGTCCAGCGAACGCCCGAGCAGCTCCTCGACCCGCCGCATCCGGTACCGCAGGGTGTGCCGGTGCACGCCCAGGTCGGCGGCGGCCGCGTCCCACTGACCGTGTCTGGACAGCCAGGCCCGCAGCGAGGCCACCAGGTCACCGCGCGCCGTACGGTCGTGCTCCCGCAACGGGCGCAGCAGCCCCTCCGCGAACGCGGTCACCGCGTCCTCCCCGAGCAGCGGCAGCAGCGAACCCGCCCCCACCTCCTCGTGGTCCACCGACCGGCGGCCGCCGCGCAGCGCCACCGCCAGGGCCCGCTCGGCCTGCGCGTGCGCCGTCCCCGCCTCCTCCAGCGCCGCCGGCGCCGAGACGCCCAGCGACAGCCCCTCGTGCTCCTCCACCACCCCGAGACAGGCCCGGTGCACCGCCCCGTTGTCCAGCGCCAGCACCATCAGCCGCTCCCCGTGCGCACCGTCCTCCCGCGCCACCAGCAGCTTCTCGCCCACCCGGGCACCGGCCTGCTCGGCCCGGTCACCCAGCTCGCCCAGCGCCTCCGCGGCGTCCACGCCCTGCCCGGCACCCGCCACCATGACCCGGACCGTCCCCTCCGGCAGCCCGCCGAACAGCCCCGCAGCCACCTGCCGGGCCGTCCCCACCTCACCCGCCAGCACCATCCGCAGCAGCGCCGCGCCCATCCGCTCCTCCGCCTGCCGCAGCTCGCGCGAGCGCTCCAGGGTGAGGGTCAGCAGCGCCACCGCCGCGTTCAGCACGTACCGCTCGGTCGGCGTGATCCGGTCCTCGGTCCCCACCGCCAGGAAGCCCCGGGCCCGCCGGTCCGCCCCCAGCGACTGGACCACCACGTAGTCCTCGTCCGCCGTGTCTATCCCCGGCGCCCGTCCCTGCAGCGCGGCGCTCGACGGCGCCGGCCGGCGACGCAGCCGGTCCACCTCGGCCGCCAGCCGCCCCGCCCGGCGCGCGGCCCAGTCGGGCGCCACCACCGACAGCGCACCCGACCCGTCGTACAACGCCGCCCAGCCACCGAGCCGCGCCGCCAGCCGGCGCACCACCGCGGTGGTGCCGTCCTTGCCCAGCGCCGCCCGGGTCAGCTCCTCCTGCGCCTCGAAACTGGTCGTCACCGCCTCGTACTGCTCGGCCGCCAGCGCCGCCGACACCACCTTGCTGATCGCGATGAACGGCGTCGGCTCGGGCACCCGCAGCAGCGGCAGCCCCCGCTGCGCCGCCGCGTCCACCAGCGGCTGCGGCACCTCCGTGTGCGACAGCCCGACGCCCAGCCCCAGCCCCACCACGCCCGCGTCGGCCAGCCGGTGCACGTACGCCTGCAGCTGGGCGGCGGTACGGCCCAGCTTGATGCCGGTGGTGAGCAGCAGCTCGCCGCCCTCAAGGAACGGCGTCGGGTCGTCCAGCTCGCTGGTGTGCACCCAGCGGACCTGCCGCTCCAGGTGGTCCGCACCGGCGAGAACCGTCAGATGGAGCGAGGTGTTGCGGACGACGGAGGCGAGTGTGGGAGGCATGGCACCTTCGAGGGAACGACCTGACCGCGCCGTTGCGGCCGGGCGAGGAGAGGGCAGCGGGAGCTGGGGACTACGTGGGCTACGAGGACGTCGGGGCTTCGGGGCCCTGTCGGCTTCGGGGCCTCTGTGGTTCGGGGCCTCTGTGGTTCGGGGCCTCTGTGGTTCGGGGCCTCTGTTTCGGGGCCTCTGTTTCGGGGCGTCGGGGCTGAGGGAGGGGTCTCTCCTCTCATTATGGACGCCCCGGACAACCGGCACTGCCGAATCCACCTCGAAGGCGAGCTTCAGCCCCGCAGATCCACCAGCAGCGGCGGTACCTGCTCCCCCGACACCGCCGTCAACGACACCACCGCGTGCCCCGCGGGCAAAGCGTGCGCCAGGTCCGACGGCGACCAGCGCAACCGCTCCACGTCCCGGGTCGTCACCGACTCGGTCTGCGCGGTCGTCCCCGACAACGCCTTCCGGCCCAGCCGCCCGGCCCGCCGGAGGGCTCCGCCCTCCGTTAGTGGGGCATGGGTGACGACCTTCTCGTGGATCACGTGAGTGCCCCAGGCTTCCGAGAAGAACTTTCCGTCCCAAGGCGCGATACCGGGGAAGACCATTCGGCATCCGACGGCACCGAACAACGGCGTCCGTAGCACCTCGGGCAGGTCCATGAGCGTGCGCAGCAACAGAACCGCTCCGGCGTTGGCTCCGCGCATCCGCTGCAGCCCTCGCACCGTGCTCGCGTCGAGTGCCGCCGACGCGTCGTCCACCACCAGGCCGGCGAAGAGCGAACGATCCTCACGGGCAGCCGCCGCCAGCACGAACTGACCGACCACCAGCCGCGACAGGATGCGCGCCGCCTCCGGGTGGCTGCGCTCCGGCAGCTTCACCCTGACCCGGAGCGGGTGGTCGAGGGCACGCATCGCGAACGGCGGCCGACCGGTGCCGTCGGTCATGAACGCCCCTTCGAACGCCGGGCGGTCCAGCAACGCGAGCCGGTCCGCCAGCAGCGCCCCCGGGTCGTCCGCCCGTCCGCGTTGCAGGTCGCGATGTTCCAGGTCCCGCTCATAGGTTGCCAGTCGGCCTGCCGCGCGCAAGGCCTTCACCAGCGTCTCCTTGACGTCCGCCTCACCCGAGAGCAGCCCTCGCAGCTCTCGCACGCCGGGATAGCGGCCATAGGCGGCGTGGAACGGGCCGACCACCTGCTGGAGAGCCATCCGGGCACTCTCCGCGCGTGCAGTCAGTTCGTCCGGCAACAGTGCGTCCGCCAGCCGGGCGGCCGCCTCGTCCGGGTCCTGCGTGGCACCGTAGAGGTCCAGTCCGTAGACCGAACCAGGCTCCCCCGGCGCGATCACCACGTCGTACCAGGTGTCCGGGCCGAGATCGGCGTCCGCGGCCCCGATCGCCACCACGCACGCCGTCCCCGCCAGCGCCTGGAGGCAGAGCGCCTCGACGGCGGGCCGGGCCAGCCGCGCTGTCTTCCCGGTCCCCGCCGGGCCGACCGCAAGGAGCGAAGTGCCCAGCAACGTCGGATCAAGCGCGAATCCGGTCGTCCGGTAGGCCTGAGGGTTCTTCGGAACATCCTGAGTCGTCCCGAGCCGCACCTGCTGCACCAGCAGGTCGTGATGCGCAACCCGCCCGGTCAGTTCCCGGCTACCGGACGGGTGACTGAACGCCGCCGCGCCACGAGCCATCACCTGTTCCACAAAGGCCGGTACGAACACGTGGTCGGCCTGGGCCGACTCCCACGCCCGCTGGATTCGCACGTAGTCGACATCCCCGACCGGTTCCCCGTCGAGCCTCCCCGCTGCAGCGCCAGCACCGCCAACACGTTGGGCAAACCACGGGTCCGCGACCGGTGGCGCCTCCGGCGATGCCGTCGGCTTGGCGGGGCCCGACCCCTCATGGGTGATCGCCCGTGCGAGCACAGGAGCGATGTTCTGCTGCCAGCCGGCTCGGGTCAGGAATCGACGGGCCACCTCCCGCCAGCGGCCCGTCCGCCAGAAGACCGCCGCCGCACAGCTGATGGTGACCAGATTGATCAGGATCTGCACCGCGTTGAACTGGTCGGGCGAGGTCCCGTCGAACCAGCGGAAGAGGAACCCCGCCGCGTACATCAGCACCACAGTGCCGACGTAGTACGTGGCGACGGTTGCGACCACGTTCAGCGCAGCCCGGAGCAGCAGCGGCCCGGTTGGCACCTTCGCCTCCTCCGCCCGGTCCGGGTCGACCTGTTGGTAGCCCTGGCGGTAGATGCCCGGAGGGGCTTCGGGGCGGGGGGCGGCGACCCAGGCGGGGAGGTCGAAGGGGGGGTGGTGGGGCCGGGGGTGGGGCAGGGGTGTGGGGGGTCTGGTGGTGGTCCGCTCGCCGTGGCCCCGTGCCCCGTCCAGTTCCATGTACGGCCCCGCTCCCTCGCCCGCCCGGCCCGACCGTCGTCGGTGCCGCCATACCCATGCCGCCGTACCGGCGACACGCCCGCGCTCAATGTAGTGGAGCGGAGCCTCCGGGTAGTCGCACCACCCGCGCTGGCCGCCTAGGACAAGTCGGACGGCCCAGTGCTACCGAGTGGCGCATGCCTGGCCGGGGAACGCGGCCGTAGCCTGCGAAGCACCGAGCCGAGAAGTCTGGAGAAACCCATGAGCGCCGCAACGCCGCTCCCGCAGGAGCGCCGCCTGGTCACCGCGATCCCCGGTCCGAAGTCGCAGGAGCTGCAGGCCCGCAAGCTGGGTGCGGTGGCGGCCGGCGTCGGCACCACGCTGCCGGTGTACGTGTCCCGCGCCAACGGTGGCGTGCTGGAGGACGTGGACGGCAACTCGCTGATCGACTTCGGCTCCGGCATCGCCGTGACCAACGTCGGCAACAGCGCCGAGGCCGTGGTGGCCAAGGCGACCGAGCAGCTGGCCGCCTTCACGCACACCTGTTTCATGGTGACCCCGTACGAGGGTTACGTGGCCGTGGCCGAGCAGCTCAACGAGCTGACCCCGGGTGACCACGAGAAGCGCACCGCGCTGTTCAACTCGGGCGCCGAGGCGGTCGAGAACGCGGTGAAGATCGCCCGCGCCTACACCAAGCGCACCGCCGTCGTGGTGTTCGACCACGGTTACCACGGCCGCACCAACCTCACCATGGGCCTGACGGCGAAGAACATGCCGTACAAGCAGGGCTTCGGTCCGTTCGCCCCGGAGATCCACCGGGTGCCGGTGGCCTACCCGTACCGCTGGCTGACCGGTGCGGAGAACTGCGCCGCCGAGGCCGCCGCCCAGGCCATCGACATCATCAACAAGCAGATCGGCGCCGAGAACGTCGCCGCGATCATCATCGAGCCGATCCAGGGCGAGGGCGGCTTCATCGAGCCGGCCAAGGGCTTCCTGCCGGCGATCGTGGAGTTCGCGAAGGCCAACGGCATCGTGTTCGTCGCGGACGAGATCCAGACCGGCTTCTGCCGGACCGGCCAGTGGTTCGCCTGTGATGACGAAGGCATCGTCCCGGACCTGATCACGACCGCCAAGGGCATCGCCGGCGGTCTGCCGCTGGCCGCGGTGACCGGTCGCGCCGAGATCATGGACGCCGCGCACGCGGGTGGCCTGGGCGGCACCTACGGCGGCAACCCGGTGGCGTGTGCCGCCGCGCTGGGCTCCATCGAGACCATGAAGGAGCTGGACCTCAACGCCAAGGCGCAGCGGATCGGCGAGATCATGCTGAACCGCCTGCGGGCGATGCAGGAGAAGTTCGAGATCATCGGCGAGGTCCGCGGCCGCGGCGCGATGATCGCGGTCGAGCTGGTGAAGCCGGGTGGCAAGGAGGCGAACGCGGAGGCCACCGCGGCCATCGCCAAGGCCTGCCACGCCGAGGGCCTGGTGGTCCTGACCGCCGGCACCTACGGCAACGTGCTGCGCTTCCTGCCGCCGCTGGTCATGCCGGAGCACCTGCTGAACGAGGGCCTGGACATCATCGAGGGCGCCTTCTCGCTCCAGGGCGTCACCGCCGCCTGACCCTGCCGCCCGACCGGGCGCCACAGACCCGCCGGAGGGATGTCCGGACAGCGCTGAACGGCCCGTCGGGACTCTCGTCCCGGCGGGCCGTTCGGCCGTCCCGGCCCGGTTCGGCCCGGTTCGGCCGGGTGTGCAAGGCCGTCCGGACCGGGACACGGCCGGGGTGAAGATGCTGTGCGGAATCGCTGAAGCTCCTCGGAGCGACACGGCCGTTGACGTAGTGTCATCACAGATGGACAGCGAGCCTCAGCCATTGACGGATCCGTCCGCGGCACCGCCCCCGGTGGTGGGTCCGCGTGCCGGCCGTGATGACAACCAGACCGTCCCGCAAGGGCCGGCGCACACCGAAGGCCGATCGACCGACCGTCCGACCCACACCCCCCGGGGCGCACGGAACGGCGATCATCAGAGCCGCCCCGGAGCTCTCCCCCCTGCTCCGGGGCGGCCGCTTCGCGTTCTCGGGCGGTTCTCCGCCTCCACCGCGCTGCCGGTCGTGCTGGGCGGGGTGCTGGTACTGGTCTCCTGGCAGGTGGCCGTCGACGGGCCGCTGCTGGGCCTGGACCGGTGGGCCCGGCACACCGTCCGGGAGAGCCGGCACGAGCTGCACAGCACGCTGCTCAACCATCTCGGCAAAGCGCTCTCGGACCTCGGCAGTTCGGTCCCGGCGATCCCGGTGCTGCTGGCCGGCGGGGCGCTGGCCGGGTGGCGGTCCCACCGGGCCGGGGCGCCGCGCTGGTGGCGGCCGGTGGTGACCACGGCGCTGACGGCCGGGCTGATCCCGCTGCTGGTCGTCCCGGCGAAGGCCTGGTTCGCCCGCCCGGGCCCGTTCGGGGCGCCGCTGGCGCCGGACCAGTGGGGCTGGTACCCGTCCGGGCACACGGCGACCGCGGCCCTCTCGTACGGCGTGGCCGTGCTGCTGCTCGCCCGTACGGTGGGCGCCGCGGCGCGCCGCCGGCTGTACGCGGCGGCCGCGCTGCTGGTGGCCGGTGTCGGCCTCGGGCTGGTGTGGAGCGACTACCACTGGCTGCTGGACGTGGTGGCCAGCTGGTGCCTGGGCGGCCTGGTGCTCTGGGCGTTCGCCCGGTGGCTGCCGCCGCGCAGGCCCCGGGGGCGGAACTCCTAGCCCTCGGCGGGCTCGTCGTTGCGGTGGACGAGGCCGGCCTCGCCGTTGTCGCGGTGCCACTGGACGACCAGCTCGTCGCGGGCGCCGAAGCGGACGAGGTGACGGCCGACGACGTCCTCCAGGCCGGCCAGGTTCTCGGCCTCGCCCTCGACGGCGAGCAGCAGGGCGTCGGGCGCGGCCTCCAGGGTTGCGGTTCCGGCGCTGAAGGCGAGGGTGCCGCGGCCGGTCTCGTCGGACCAGTGAGCGTCGATCTTGCGGCCCATGTGGGCGGCGAGCTGCTTGGCGTAGCGGGCGGGGCGGTCGGTGGCGACGCGGGCTTCGGAGCGGGGCACGGGCCCTCCAAGGGTCGACGGAGGGAACTTAGGGTGCCCTCACTTGTGGCTACGCTAACTCAGATACTGAGCTTTACTCAACATATTTCCGGTGCCTGCCGGGATCCGGCTCCGCACAGGGCCCGATGCCCGGCCCCAGGCCGGCCCGAAGGCCGGTCCGACGGCTGGTCCGACGGCCGGTCCTCGCCGCCTTCCGCCTCCCGGACCGGCCGATACCCTTGGTCGAACACCTGCCGAGGAGAGCCGCCCATGACCACGACGCCGACCGACGACGCGGCGAGCCCCTCCCCGGCCCCGGACGCGCCCGGCGGTGCCACGCCTCAGGACTCCGCTCCTCCGGGCCCCACCCCTCAGGACTCCGGCGCCCAGGACAGCACCGCCCAGGACACCGCCGCCGAGCTCGCCGACGCCATGACCCGGGCGATCAAGCGGATCCGGCGTCGCACCAGCGAGCGGCTGGAGCCCTACGGCATCACCCCCGGCCAGGGCCGCGCGCTGCGCACCCTCGCACACGCTCCCGGCTGCGAGCTGCCGGACCGGGCCATGCGGCTGAGTGACCTCGCGGACCGGCTGCACATCGCCCCGCGCTCGGCCACCACCGTGGTCGACGCGCTGGAGGAGGCGGGCCTGGTCGAGCGCACCCCGGACCCGGCCGACCGTCGAGCGGTGCGGATCGTGCTGACCGAGGCCGGCCGTTCGGCGGTGGAGCGGATCGGGCTGGTCCGGCACGAGGTGGCGCAGGAGTACTTCGGTCCGGTCAGCCCCGCCGAGCAGGACGTGCTGCTGCGGGTGCTGCGCTCCGCAGAGGCCGCGTACGCGGCCGCCACGCCGCCGCGCCGGACAGCGCCCCCGGGCGCAGCGCAGTGATCCCGATCCCGGCGATCACCAGCAGTGCGGCGCAGCCTGCCAGCGGGCTGATCCTCTCGCCGAGCAGCAGCCAGGCCGAGGACATCCCGAACACCGGCACCAGCAGGGAGTAGGGCGCCACGGCACCGGCGTCGTAGTCGCGCAGCAGGAAGCTCCAGGCGACGAAGCCGAACAGGGTGGAGACCAGCCCGACGTACCCGATCGCGCCGAGGCCGGCCGGGGTGATCTCGCGCAGCGCCTTCAGGTCGGCGGCCGGCCCCTCGACCAGCAGGGAGAGCCCGAGCAGCGGCAGCGGCGGGACGGCGCTGACCCAGACCATCCAGCGCAGCGCGTCCGGCGGGGCGGCCTTGCGGGTCAGCACGTTCGACAACCCCCAGGCCACGGCGGCCAGGACGACCAGGGCGAACGCGCCGACCGGGCCGCCGAGGCCGTGGTCGAAGGCGGTCAGCCCGATGCCGGCGAAGGCCACGGCCAGCCCGGCCAGCCGCTGCCCGCCGGGCCGCTCGCCCAGCAGCACGGCGGCGAACAGTGCGGTGAAGACCGCCTGGCCCTGGAGGACCAGCGAGGAGAGCCCCGCGGGCATCCCGGCGTGCATGCCGAGGAAGAGCAGCCCGAACTTGACCACCCCGAGCACGAATCCGACCGCGAGCACCCATCGCCAGGCCACCCGGGGCGGCCCGACGAAGAAGACCGCCGGGACGGCGACCACCGCGAAGCGCAGCGCGCAGAAGAGCAGCGGCGGGAAGTTCTGCAGGCCGATGTGGATGAGCACGAAGTTGAGGCCCCACACGGCGGCCACCAGGACGGCCAGGGCGATGTGACGCGGTCTCATGCTGCCGCCGGTGGCGGCCTGTGCTGCGGTCATGGGTCGAGGATGGCCGCCACCGACCGTGTAGCACCAGCGATGAATACTGAAGCCCACGCTTTAGCATTGCTGCATGATGGATCTGGGACGCCTGCGGGCGCTGCACGCGGTCGCCGTGCACGGTTCGGTGGGCGGGGCCGCCGCCTCGCTCGGGTTCACCCCGTCGGCGGTGTCGCAGCAGATCGCCAAGCTGGAGCGCGAGACCCGGACGGTACTGCTGGAACGGCAGGGCCGGGGCGTGGTGCTGACGGACGCCGCGCGCGAACTGGCCGCGACCGCGCAGGCGGTGCTGGGCCTGGTGGAACAGGCCGAGGTCCGGCTGGAGGAGCAGCGCGGCCGGGCGGTCGGGCGGCTCCTGGTGGCGGCCTTCGCCACCGGCGCCCGGGGGCTGATGCCGGGCACGCTCGCCGACCTGCGCGAACGCTGCCCCGAGCTGGACGTCCGGCTGCTGGAGAGCGACCCGTACCCGGCCGCCGAACTGGTGGCCCGGGGCGAGGTGGACCTGGCGCTCGTCCAGGACTGGCCGACCGTACCGCTGCCGGTGCAGGAGGGCCTCTCCCGGCTGGAGCTCGGCACGGACCCGGTGGACCTGCTGTTGCCGGCCGCCCACCCGCTGGCCGCGCTGGCCGTGGTGCCGGTGGGACGGCTGTGCGGGCTGCGGTGGATCAGCGTGCCGCCGGGCAACATCTGCCACGACTGGCTGGTGCGGACGCTGCGGGAGGCCGGCGAGGAGCCCGAGGTGCGCTACCAGGTCGGCGAGTTCGAGACGCAGATCGCGCTGATCGCGGCCGGGCTCGGCGTCGGCCTGGTGCCGCGGTTGGGACGGGGCGCGCTGCCACCGGAGGTGGTCGCCCGGCCGGTCGTGCCGGAGCCCTCCCGCCGGGTGTTCGCGCTCTGGCGCACCCAGGCCTCCCGGCGCCCGGCGATCACCGCCGCGCTGGCCGCGATGCGCACCCGGTGGGCCGCGCTCGGCGGGTGAACGGCCGGGCCCGCGGGCGGTCGGCACCCAGGCGGTCGGCCCCCGGGCGGTCGGCCCCCGGGCCGGTGAACGGTCGCCCGCACGACGACGCCGCGGCCCATCTGCCCGTCAGCCCGTCAGCCCGTCAGCCCGCGAAGCCGATCACCAGCCACATGAAGGCCACCCCCACCAGGGTGCAGAGCAGTGTGGTGCGCGAGGGGTGCGGGCTGTGTGCCTCGGGGAGGATGTCGGAGGTGGCCAGGTAGAGCAGGAACCCGGCGAAGAAGCCGAGGTAGAGGCCGAGCAGCCGCTCCGGGATGGTGAACAGCAGGGTGATCGCGGCGCCGGTCACCGGCGCGAGCGCGTCCGCCGCCAGCAGGGTCAGCGCCCGCCGCCGGTCGTTTCCGTACAGCCGGGTGATCGTGTACGTGTTGAAGCCGTCGGCGAAGTCGTGCGCGACCACGGCGATGGCGACGACCGTCCCCACGGTGGTGCCGGCCTGGAAGGCGGCGCCGATCGCGAAGCCGTCCATCACGCTGTGGCCGACCAGGGCCAGCGCCGCGGTCAGCCCGATACCCGGTGCCCCGCTGTCGGCACCGGACGCCCGGCCGTGTCCGTGCCCGTGGACGTGCTGGTGGCCGTGGGTGTGCTCGGCGTACTCACCCTCGTGGCCCCGGTGGATGGCCACCGCCCGCTCGACGATGTGGATGGCCAGGAACCCGGCCGCGAACATCAGCAGGGCCTGCGGCACGCCGTGGAGCTCCTCGGGCGCCTGGCGCACCGCCTCCGGCAGCAGGTCGAAGGCGACCACGCCGAGCATCAGCCCGGCCGCGAAACCCAGCACCAGATGGCGGCGGTCACCGGTGCGCTGGGCGACGTAGCCGCCGATCAGGGTCATCAGGAACGCCCCGGCGGCGACCAGGATCGCGGTCACCGCGCCTCCCCCGTACCGGGCACCGTGCCCACGCTGCCAACCCCGTCCCGCCCTCGCCCGGGCCGATCACCGGCCGCTGCCGGAGGGCTGGCCGGGCGGACGCCGTGAAGCGCCGCCGCCCGCCGGGCCCGGTCGCCTGGCGCCCGCGCCCACCAGCTTCACGCGCCGTCCGGACGGACGCCCGCCGGGCGGGCCGTCGGGGTGAGCGCCACTCGTCCCCGGACGGGCTCCTCCGGGCGGCTCCCCCGGGCCCCGGCTGCGGCACGGCGGCCGACAGAGTCGACGACCCGGGACGGACGACCGACGCCGTGGCGGCCCCGGCACACTGGCCGACCGGCCATCGACCTGGCGGGTCAGGGCCGGCGGGTCAGGGCCGACACGTCAACGCCCGGCGCGTCAGAGCCCAGCGGATCAGCGTCCGGCGGGTCAGAACCCGGCACCTCAGCTCCCCGGCGCGTCAGAGCCCGGCGGCGAGCGGAAGGCCGAGGTGGGTGCGGGCGAGTTCGCGGACGCCGTCGCCGTCGACCAGGTGGATGTGCTGGTGACCGTCCTCGCCGGTGAGGTCGAGCGCCTCGTCGGCGAACCGGCCGGTGGTCAGTCTCAGGCCGCGCTCGGCGGACTCCTCGCGGACCGCCTCCGCCAGTGTGCGGATCTCCTCCTCCCCCACCGGCTGGGCGCTGCGGGAGGCCCAGACCACCCAGCGCCCGGGCAGCGCACTGCCGGCCGGCCCCTCACCCGTGGCGACCAGTCCGGCCGGGCCGCGCAGCCGTACGCTCCACTGCGCCAGCCCGCCCCGGGTGAGCAGTTCCCGCACCAGCTGGGCGAACTCGTTCGCCGAGAGGTCCGGCGCGGACGGCACGGCGGGCCCCGCCACCGCGGCCGGTTCGACGCCCGCCCGGGCGTACGGGTCGGGGGTGACGGCGGCGCCGAGCTGGCGCAGCCGGACCAGCGCCTCGTCCTGCTCGGCGTCGGCGTAGACGCCCTCGCCGTCGTGCTCCTCGTAGGGGGCGGCGGGCGGCAGCAGCCTGGTGCGGGCCAGGGCGTCGCGGTCGGCGTCCACGCTCACCAGGCAGAGCGGCTCCGCCCCGGGCTCGCGCAGCCAGCCGTTGAGCACCACGCCAGCCAGTATCTCGTCGGTGTCGACGGCGTCGGCGGCCTGCAGGGCGCGCAGCGCCAGCCGGGCGACCAGCCGGAGGTAGTCGGTGGCCCTGTCGGCGGGCGGGCGCGGCACCGGGAGGATCTCGCCGTCCGTGCCGAGCCGGTAGCCGGTCAGCGAGGGCACCAGGTCGAGCGTGGGAAGGTCGAGGTCGAGGACGGCGGTGCGGGTGAGCGGGCGGAACACCGCCCGGCACGGGGCGGGGAGGTCCTGGGTCGACGTCTCGGCGGCGGCCAGGGCCCGCTCCAGCAGTGACTCCACCGCCGCCGGTTCGGCCAGCCGGTAGGCCCGGCGGCACTCCTCCAGGCTGTCGTTGTACTCCCGCACCGCGCGCGCCCGGGCCTGCTCGGCCTGCTCGTGGACGCGCCGGGACTCGTCGGCGGCCGGGCTGCCGGCCTCGGCCTGCCGGGTGCGCCACTCCCGCAGCGCACGCTGGTGGGTGAGCCGGGCCTGGGCCAGCTCGCGCTGGTAGCCGGAGTCCAGCAGGCGCCGGGCCGGGCTCACTTCGGGGTCGGCCGCGGGCGGCTCGGCGGGTGCGTAGTCCTCCCAGCGGGGCTCGGCCTCGCCGGCCGCCGGTGACGGGCCGTCGGCCGGATAGGGCCTCGGCTCGTACCGGCGCAGCTGGCTCTCGAAGTCCATGGCCGAGACGGGCAGCGCGGCCCGCCGCAGCAGGTCGGCCAGCCGTTTCTGCTCGGCCTGGACGGTGAGCGTGCGGTGATGGGTCAGCGCGGCGGCCCGGGCGTGCGCGGCGACGGCCTCGTCCCCGTCGGTGTCGGGCGGCCCGGCCCGCCCCGGTCCCCTGGCGCGAAGGGCGCGAAGGACGCGTCGGGCGCGGAGGGCGAGTCGGGCGCGTCAGGGTCCTCGGGCACGTCCACGCCGAGGTCGCGGAAGACCGAGGCCAGAAAGCCGGGTTGGGGGGCCATGACCGTACCGTCGGAGTGTCCGTCTGCTGAGTACTGCATCGGTGGTCGTTCCCCCATGCTCGTCCGGCACCTGCCCGGGCCGGCCCGCGACCCCGCGGCCCACCCCTGCCGGCCATTGTCCACCGAACGGGCGCACCGGTCAGCCAAGCCTCTCAGTTGGTCCTGGTGTTGGTCAGGTGCAGGCCGATGTAGCCGACATAGATCCGGCCACTGCCTGAGCAGTCGTCGAGGTAGTGCAGCCGCGGTGCCGTGCGGCCGCCGCCGATCCGCAGGTGCGCGCCCATGAACGCACGCCGGGAGGCGTCGACACACTCGGGCACCGGCAGCATCCGCTCGCGCTTCCACTTGGTGTGGCTGAAGACCGTCCGGGACTCCCCGCGTACCGCCTTGCGGGGCGGGAAGCGGTGGCAGCCGGCCGGCGTCCGCTCGCACCACTGCTTGAAGTCGCCGCCGGCCTCGCCGCGGACGGCGGCCTCGGCGTACTCCTGGAGGGCGGTCAGGCCGTCCCAGGTGAGCCTGGCCCAGCCGGCTCCGGAGCACTGCAGCTCGTCCAGGGCGAGCGCCGCCTTCTGGTCCCCCGTGAAGGTGAGCAGCGGGAACTCCCCCAGCCTGGCCATCAGTTCGGTGAAGCTGCCCGGGGTGCCCGGTGTCGCAGCGGCGCCGGGGGCGCCAGGGGTAGCGGCGCGGCGGCCGGTCCGGCCGGGTGCGGCCGCGCTGCCGGGGCCGGGGCAGAGGCGGCCGGCCAGGGCGCGGACCTGGGCGGTGCCGCGGCGGCGCTCCAGGCGCAGGCTGCGCCGGGCCCGCTCCAACTCGTCGGCCCTGGCCTGCTGTTCGGCCCGGTCCTGCTGCTCCTCGTGGGCGAGGGCCGCGAGCTCGGCCCGGGCCGCGGCGTCGTCCGGTCCGGTGCCGGCCCGAGGTGCGGGCGGAGGCACCCGCAGCACGGGTACGGCGGCCAGCGGCGGCGGCAGCGGCTGTTCGGCGGCGAGCCGGCGCGGCTCGCGGGCCAGCAGGCCGGCCGCCCGCCGGACGTCCTCCTCGATCCGGCGGCGGGCCAGCACCGGGTGCCGGGCGCCGTCGTGCCGGGAGGCCGGGTCGACCTCGGGCAGATAGGTGCGCACCGCCCCGCCGTACACGGCGTGGTACTCCAGCGCGACGTTGAACTCCGTCCGGGCGGACGGGTCCAGCACGTAGGCGGTGGCGAGGCCGGGCAGCTGCCCGCAGAGCGGGCGGACGACCTCGGCGACCCACGCGTCGAGCCCGCGGTCGAGCGGGACGCTGGCCACCACGGTGGGCAGTCGGCGCGCCGGGTCGCAGAGCTCGTCGATCAGCCCGTCGACGTCGGCGGCGCTCAGCACCCGCGGCGCGAGCTGGACGGCGGCCGGACCGTCGGCGGCGTCGAGCAGCGGCAGCAGGGTGCGGGCCAGCTCGGGCACCGGAACCCGGCAGGGTGTCCGCACGCCGTTGCCGGTGGTGTGCGTCTCGGCCTCCAGCCGGACCCAGGTGGGGCCCTCGGCCCCGGTCGCTATGGTGAGGGTGAGCTGGTGCGTCCCGTGCGGGGCGGGGGTGCGCAGTCGGCGACGGTCGTAGCGGCCGGTGCCGCGGCTGCCGCGGAGCAGGCCGCCGTCGCGGTCGAGCAGGATGCGGCCGCCCAGCCGCAGGCGCTCGCCGGGGGCGGCGGGACCGGGCTCGGGGGCGGGTGCGGAAGGATCCGGATCGTGGACGACGGGCTCGCGGAGCACCGGCGGTGGCTCCTCGCAGCCTTCCTGTTTCAGCCAGGCGCCGAGGCGCTGGTCGGCCAGGGCGAGGGCGTAGGCGTGCGGGAGCGCGGTGGTGACGGTCATCCGGTAGGGCGTCGCGGGGCCTCTCGGGCCTGGCAGATCGGCACGGGCGGACGACGGGGAGCGGTCTGAGGTCATGCGCATACCTCCGTGGTGCGGTGGTGGGGTCTCTCGTCCTCCATCGATGGGGTGGTTCGTCCGGTTCGGCCGGATCCTTGCCCAGGAAACGCCACAACCCGGAGCGGAAGTTCCAACTCCGGGTCACGTCAATACGTTCGAGTGAATCTGCTCAAGCCTCCCGCCGCCGCGGGCCGTCATCTGCTGGGGCCGCGCCCGGCCGTCGTCGCGCTCAGTGGCCGTACCGCGCCCCGCCGTCGCGCGGCACCCGGGCGTCGTACGGCTCCCGGCCGTCGTGCCGGATCCGGGTCGGGGTGCCGAGCGGTCGCGCCGGGCAACCGCACCGGGCAGTCGTGCCGTGCTCAGCCGTCGTCGCGCTCGGGACCGGTGCGGCTCCACTCCGGCACCGCCACCGGAACCGCCAGCGGGCAGCCCTCCGGGCTGTCGTAGCTGGCGATCAGGACGACGGGGACGCTCCCGTGGTTGCGGCCGACGTGGATGTGGACCGGTCCCGCCTCCTCGACCAGCGACTCCCCGGCGCAGCTGACCTCGACCCGGCCGTCGTGCAGGGTCCGGGTCAGGGTGCCGGAGAGCACCACGACGTCGACCCGCCCCGGGTGGTAGTGCCAGCCCGTGCTGGCCCCCGGGGGCAGCGTGATGGTCTGGACGACGGGCATCTCGGTTCGGCTTCCTGGTCGGCGGTCCGCCCAGGCTAGGCAGGCCCGGCAGGCGCCGAAACGGGCGGGGACCGGACTGTCCGAAACTCTGTCCGGAATCCGTGCCGCCTCAGACGGGCACCTCGACGTACGTCCGCCCCGCCGCGACCGCAACCGCGGTACCGCCGGTCGCCTCGGCCAGCCAGGTGTGGAACTCGGCCACGTCCGGCTCGGGCACCCCGACCTCGATCCGCACCCCCGTCGCCTCGTACGCCAGGTCGCTCACCGCGTACCCGGCCGCCCGGAGGTCGTTCTCCACCCGCCCGGCCCGGGTGTGGTCCGCCGTCACCGCGAGCAGTGCCACCGGCCGCCGCTCCAGCAGTCCGACCGCGTCCACCGCCTCCGAGACCGCGTTCCCGTACGCCCGCACCAGGCCGCCCGCGCCGAGCTTGATCCCGCCGAAGTACCTGGTCACCACGGCCACCGTGTCGGTCAGGCCTCGCCGGCGCAGCACCTCCAGCATCGGCACTCCGGCCGTGCCCCCGGGCTCCCCGTCGTCGCTGGAGCGTTCGCGCCGCTGCTCGTCGCCGACCACGAAGGCGGTGCAGTTGTGCCGGGCGTCCCAGTACTGCTTGCGGATGCCCGCGATGAAGGCCTGCGCCTCCTCCTCGTCGGATACCCGGGCGAGGTGGCAGATGAAGCGGGACTTCTTGATCTCGGTCTCGTGGCTGCCCGCGCGCCGGATGGTGAGGTACTGCCTGGGGGTCGGCTCCGGCGTGGCGGACATGGCGCGGTGGTTCTCCCGAACGACGAGGACGGCAAGGGGCTGGCGGGGCCGGCCGGAGCACCCCGGCGGCCCCGCCAGCCTAACCCTCGATCAGCGGCCGGCCAGCGCGTCCAGCTGCGCGCGGTCCAGGCCGGTCAGCGAGGTGACCTCGGCGAGGTCGACCGCGCCGCAGTCCAGTCCGCGCAGCACGTAGCCGCTGAGCGCCCGGGCGGTCGCCGGCTCGTCCATCACGTCGCCGCCGGCCTTGGCGACGTACGCGGCCAGGCGGGCGGCGGCGGCCTCCAGCCCCTCGCGGTAGAAGGAGTAGACGGCGGCGTAGCGGGTCGGCAGGTGTGCCGGGTGCATGTCCCAGCCCTGGTAGTAGGCGCGGGCCAGCGAGCGGCGGACCAGGTCGTGGTGGAGCTTCCACGCGGCGTGCACCTGCGCGGTGGAGCCGGTCGGGATGACGTTGGTCGAGCCGTCGGAGAGGCGGACGCCGGTACCGGCGGCGGCCACCTGCATCACCGCCTTGGCGTGGTCGGCGACCGGGTGGTCCATGCTCTGGTAGGCGGCGCTGACCCCGCACGAGGCGCTGTAGTCGAAGGTCCCGTAGTGCAGGCCGGTCGCCCGGCCCCCGGCGGCCTCGATCATCAGCGACACGGTGGCCCGGCCGTCGGGGCCGAGGATCGCCTGGGTGGTCTCGATCTGGATCTCGAAGCCGATCCGGCCGGCCGGCAGCCCGGCCGAGCGCTCGAAGTCCTCCAGCAGCCGGACCAGCGCGGTGACCTGCTCGGCGTACGTCACCTTGGGCAGGGTGAGCACCAGGCCCTCGGGCAGACCGCCGTTGGCCAGCAGGGTGGCGAGGAACAGCTCCAGGGTGCGGATGCCGCGGTCGCGGACGGCCGCCTCCATGCACTTGATCCGGATGCCGATGTACGGCGGGGCGCTGCCGTCCGCCACCGCGGCGGCGACCAGCTCGGCGGCCCGGACGGCGGCCGCGTCCTCCTCGGCGTCGGGCCGGGGGCCGTAGCCGTCCTCGAAGTCGATCCGCAGGTCCTCGACCGGCTCCCGCTCCAGCTTGGCCCGGACCCGGGCGTGCACGTCGGCGAGCAGCGCGTCGTCGGCCACGCCGAGCGCGCGGGCCAGCTCGGCCGGGGTGCCGGCGTGGGTGTCGAAGGCCTCCAGCGCCTGGCGGCCCCAGTCGCGGACGGTGTCGGCGCCGAAGGCGTCGGCCGGTACGTAGACGGTGTGGACCGGCTGCCGGGTACCGGAGTCGCCCGGGTAGCGTCGGGCCAGGTCGGCGTCGACCGGGGCGAGCAGCGCGTCCACGGCGGCACGCGCCTCGCCGGAGAACGAGGCTCCGCCCGTCGGCCCGGTACCGTCCAGCTCGACCTGCGACATCCGCACTCCTCCGCACCTCGCCGGTCCGTGGCGGACCAACGCTTCAACAGTTTGTTGAGGCGAAGGTAGCCCCGCCGTGGTCGGGCGTCAATGGCCGACCGAGCGGTGGACGGGCAGGTGGGCGGCCGGTGCGGGGGCGGCCACGCGGGGCGGGACCGGTCGGTCAGTCCCTCCCGGCGGCGGCGTAGCGGTCGCTCAGCTCGGGGAAGAGCCCGGCGACGTCCTTCGGGTGCACCGACCCGTCCGGTCGCGTGCCGGCCACCCCGTACTCCTTGGTCAGCCAGTCGGCGAGGCGCTGCGGGTCGGGCTGGTGCCCGTGGGTGTCGATGTAGCTCACCAGCGCGTCGTAGCAGAGCTCCGGGTCCAGCCGGGACGACGACGGACGGGAGTCCACGTCCTCCTGGTAGCCGGACTCGGACGGGCGGCCGGCGACCTGCGGGGCGACCGGCTCCGGCGAGCGGTCCGCCTGCTGCGGGTACTCGGCCTCCTGCGGGTACCCGGCGTCGTCCGGGTGCTCGCCGCCCTGGGCGGGGGCGGGCTCGGGCAGGACCGCCTGCGCGGCGGGCCGCGGGGCGGACTGCGGTCCGGGCTGGGCGGCTGCCTGGGGCTCGGACTGGGGGGTGGTCGGCCTCGGCGGCTTGAACCACGGCGAGGCCTGGCCGGGGACGCGGCCGCCGGGCGAGCCGTCGCCCTGCGGCCCGCTGGTACGGACCGGACGCTCCGTCCAGACGTTCAGCTCCTCGCGGGGCTGCGGCGGAGCCTGCTGCTCCGCGCCCGCCGGCTCCTGCGCCGCGCGAAGGCGCACCGCGGCCAGCTTGGCGAGCATCGGCGCGGCCACCTCGGCCGGCACCGGCGCGACGGCGGGCGAGGCCGCCTCGGGCTGCGTCTGCTGGGGCTGCCGCGGCGCCTGGGGCTGACCGTTCTGGAGCTGCTGGGGCTGCTGGACCTGGGGCTGGGACTGGAACTGCTGCTGGACCTGCTGGACCTGCGGCGGCTGCCCGCCCGCGGGCTGGGCGACCGCGGGCTGGGCGACCGCAGCGGCGGCGGCCGGCGGAATCGCCGCAGTCGCCGCCCGTTCCGCCGCCAGCTCCTTGGCCTCGCGCAGCTCGCGGGCCTCGCGCGCCTCGTCGTCCAGCCGCTCCAGCACCCCCGGGTCGAGCGGCACCCCGTACTTGGCCAGCTTGAGCGGCAGCAGCGCCTGGATCGGCGCCGAACGGCGCCAGCCGCGGCCGTACCGGAACCGCAGCTGTGCCCGGTAGACCAGCCGGTTCTGCTCCAGCCGGACCACCTCGTCGTAGGAGCGCAGCTCCCAGAGCTTCATCCGCCGCCAGAGGCGGAAGGTCGGCACCGGGGAGAGCAGCCAGCGCATCATCCGGACCGACTCCATGTGCCGGTCCACCGTGATCGCGGCGATCCGGCCGACGGCGTGCCGGGAGGCCTCGACGACCACCACGAAGAGCACCGGGATGACCGCGTGCATGCCCATCCCGAGCGGGTCGCCCCAGGAGGCGGCCGCGTTGAACGCGATGGTGGCGACGGTCAGCAGCCAGGCGGTCTGCCGCAGGAGCGGGAACGGGATCCGCAGCCAGGTCAGGACGAGGTCGAGCGCGAGCAGGACCACGATGCCCGCGTCCACGCCGATCGGGAAGGCGTACGAGAAGGCACCGAACCCCTTCTCCGTCGCCAGCTCCCGCACGGCGTTGTACGACCCGGCGAAGCCGATGCCCGAGATGAGGCAGGCTCCGGCCGCGACCAGCCCGAGCAGGCCCCGATGGGCCTTGGTGAGCGATGGGCGTGCCATTACGTCTATCAACCCCTGGATGTCGGCTGCGGCCGTACGCTGCCGCGGCTGCCGGTTCCCGCTTGTCGGGACGCCGGACGGCTGCAGCGACCTCCGGGCTCGGCCCACCGGAGTTTACTCGTACACCTGTTTCAGCGTTCCCGCAGCCCAGGGTGTCACTGCCTGCCGCACATCCGTTCCCGCGACCGTGCCCGGTGGCGACCTCAGCCGCTCCGTTCCCGCGCCCGCGGCCGGTCGGGGCGTCAGCCGGCCCGCTCCACCGTGCCGTTGAGGTAGGCGAGCACGGCCAGCACCCGACGGTTCGCGTCGTCGGCAGGGACCAGTGCGAGCTTGGTGAAGATGTTGGCGATGTGCTTGGCCACCGCGCCGTCGCTCACCACCAGCCTCGCCGCGATCGCCGAGTTGGAGCACCCCTCCGCCATCAGCTCCAGCACCTCCCGCTCACGCGGCGACAGCCGCTGGAGCGGGCCCGGGCGCCGCGCCGTGCTCTGCATCAGCTTGGCGATCACGTCCGGGTCCATCGCCGTCCCGCCGGCGGCCACCCGGCGGACCGCGTCGATGAACTGCCCAGCATTGAACACCCGGTCCTTCAACAGGTAGCCGACGCCGCCGGTGCCGTCCGCCAGCAGCTCCCGCGCGTACAGCTGCTGCACGTGCTGCGACAGCACCAGCACCGGCAGGCCCGGGATCTCCCGCCGCGCCTGGAGCGCGGCCTGGAGTCCCTCGTCGGTGAGCGTCGGCGGCAGCCGTACGTCCACCACGGCGACGTCCGGACGGTGCGTCAGCAGGGCGTCCAGCAGTTCGGGGCCGGTCTCGACCGCGGCGGCGATCGTGAAGCCGTGCGCTTCCAGCAGCCGGATCAGGCCTTCGCGAAGGAGGTAGAGGTCCTCGGCGAGGACAACTCGCACGGCAGCTCCAGAGTGATGGTGGTCGGACCGCCCGACGTGCTGTCGATGGCGAGGACACCGTCGAAGGTACCCAATCGCCGCTCGATCCCGCGAAGGCCGGTGCCCCGGGCGGGGTCGGCCACGCCGACGCCGTCGTCCGTCACCGTGACCCGCAGCCTCCCGGCCCGGTACAGGATGTCCACCCAGACCTGCTCCGCGCCCGAGTGCTTGGCCGCGTTGGCCAGCAGCTCGCAGATGCTGAAGTAGACGGCCGCCTCCACCGGCGCCGCCGGACGGTCCGGCAGGCTCACGCAGACCTCCGTCGGCAACGCGCTGTCCAGCGCCAACGCCCGGACGGCGTCGCCCAGTCCGCGCTCGGCGAGCACCGGCGGGTGTATGCCGCGGACCAGGTCGCGCAGCTCCTGCAACGCCCGGGCCGAGGACTGCCGCGCCTCGGAGAGGAGTTCGCGGGCTGCCGCCGCGTCGGTGTCCATCAGGTGCTCGATCGTGCCGAGGGTCATCCCGATCGCCACCAGGCGAGCCTGTGCGCCGTCGTGCAAGTCCCGCTCGATCCGGCGCAGTTCGGCCGCCTGACTGCCGGCCGCGTCCGCCCGGGTCTCGGTCAGCTCGGCCACCCGCCTGGTCAGCTGTGCCCGCGAGGCCCGGCCGTCCTGGTCCAGCACCCGGCGCGCCAACTCGGCGTACGCGCGCACCGCGAGCGGCGCGACCAGCACTCCGAGGACGGCCAGTGCCAGCCCGAGGACCGCCGAGAACAACAACGGACCTGCGGCGACCCCCGCCGGCCCGGCGCCCGCCAGCGCCACCATCGCATAGCCCGTCCCGCCCAGCACCAGGCCTGCCACCGGCGCCGCCAGCGCCACCGTGGCCAGCGGCCTGACCACCAGCCAGGTCATTTCCGACCGCGTCGTCCGGTCCCGCACGGCCCAGTTCAGCAGCGACGCGAGCTTCGCCACCGCGTGGGACCGGTGGTACGAGTACCCCGTCCACCAGTGACCGCGTTCGTCCAGCTCCAGCGCCGGCCGGGGCTCGTACTCGGCCGGCAGCCGGATCCCGTACCAGCGGACGAGCTGCGCGCGGGTACGGTCGGCGCTCGGGCGGACGAAGAGGCCGGCGACCGCGAGGCCTGCAACGGCCGCCGTCACGAGGGCGAGCAGGATCCCCAGAACCTCGGACTCCAGGAACGTGGCGAGCGCGGCACCGGTGAACAGCGCCGTGAACAACGGCAGAGCCGTGGCCGGGACGGCCCCCAGCGCCAGCAGCGACAACCGGACCAGCGCGCGGCCACCCTCCGCGAGGGCCGCTTCGGTCTGGGCACGCATGCTCGCGCCGCTCGTTCCACTCGCTGTTGTCACGGATGCTCCTGATGCCGGTCCCGATCGTCCTGCTTCAGTGTTCCCGAGCCGGCCTGTCCGGGGCACTGGCCGTACGCCCCTATTCCGGGGGTGGTCCTAGCACCACCCCTCTGGGGGGCCTGCCCGGCTGAGCGAGGAAGAGGGGGGAGGATGGGGCCGCGCCGCAATTTCCGGTGTGCCGCAATTCCGGTGTGCTGCCGTTCCGGGAAACGCAGAACTCCGAGAAATGCAAAGAACCCCCGATCCGTGATGGATCGGGGGTTCTCTGTGAATGATTGTTCGGCGGCGTCCTACTCTCCCACAGGGTCCCCCCTGCAG